>JAWVFM010000347.1:0-2737 GCA_033856015.1 Solirubrobacterales bacterium | reverse complement strand
TGCTGACCTCGTGCGGCGAGGACCGCGAGGGCGTGATCCAGGTGCAGGAGCTCGTCGACCGCTTTTCGATCCCGCGCGAGGCGATCGAGGAGCACCTCTCGCTGCTCAACCTCGTCAACTTCGGCGGGGGCTGCTACGCCGTGTACGCAGAGCTGCAGGGCGAAGAAGTCCACGTGGACAAGGAGCTCTTCGGCGACACCTTCCGCCGCCCCCCGCGTCTGACTCCACTCGAAGCGCGCGCGATCCGCCTGGCACTGGAGTTCGTCGGGCCGATGGTTGCCGCGGGCGCCCACTCTCCACTCGAGCGCGTGCGGGCAAAGCTCGAGCAGACGTTCGGCGCGTTCGACCTCACCCAGACCCCGGCCCCGCACGTCGGTGAAGAGGAAGGTCTCGTCGACAAGCTGACGCAGGCGATCAACGAGCACAAGCTCGTCGAGATCGAGTACCTGAAGCCCGAGGAGCAGGAAGTCGTGATCCGCACCGTCGAGCCGTATTCGATCGAGCGCCGCCTTCCCAACTGGTACGTCCATGCGTGGGACACCGAACGCGACCAGCCGCGCTCCTACCGGCTCGACAGGATGCGCAGCGCGAAGGTGCTCAAGAAGAGCTTCAAGCCCCGTGAAGGGTTCGATCCGTCCGAGCTGCACGGAGCGACGAGTGCGCGCATTTGGTACTCGCCTGCCGTGGCGCGCTGGGAGATCGAGAAGGGCGCCCGCCCGCTCATCGATGGCGCAGCGATCGCCGACCGATCCGTCGGCAGCGCCGAGTGGCTCGTCGGTGAGGTGGTCTCCTATCGCGGCGAGGCGATCGTGCTCGAGCCGCACGAGCTGCGCGCACGCGTCGCCCTCCGGGCCCGCGAGCTCGGCAACGAGCTTCGCCCGAACCGCGCCAAGGCTTAGATGGTTGATGCCACGCTTACGCCCGCCTGGGAACGGCCCAGACGCGGCGCATCACGCCCGCCTCGCCCTTGAAAAGGCTCCCTGCCTTTCCTGCGGGCGAGTCGAACGTGCTGCTTGGTCTGGATCCGCCCCCAGACCCACGCCGCGTGGCATCAACCATCTAGCTACGCGGTCGCGGCGTCGGAGAGCGGCGCCCGCGGCGCCTGCATTCCGAGGGACGCGAAGATGCTGCGCGCCTCGGCCGCGGCGCGGTCATCACCAGCGCAGCGGCCCAGTCCGGCGAGAGCGTGCGCACGCTCGACAACGCCCCCGTACGCGCCCCAGCGCTCGGCCGCCCGGCGAAAGAGCTCGGTCGCCCGTGCCGCGTCGCCGGCGGCTTCGGCCACGATCGCCTGGCCTCCGAGGACCGCGTTCACCTCGCGTTCGAGCGCCGGCTCGATGTCGGCCATGAGGCGCTCGCCCAGCGCACGGTCGCCGATCGCTACGGCAGCCCGCACGGAGTCGCCGAGATACCACACCCGCAACCCCGGAAAGTCGCGGCCGCGATCCACCAGTTCACGCAGGAGCTCGAGCGCCTCGTCACGGTCCTTCCGCGCCGCGGCGATCGAAGCGGCCACAGGCAGTGCGGGCCCCAGGACCTGTGGGATCCCGATCTCGCGCACGAGCGGCAGCACGCTTGCGCACGCAGCGGCCGCGCTGTCCAGGTCCCCGCGCTGTAGTAACACGCGAGCGCGCATCGGCTGGACCATCGCGGCCACCTGCCCGGAGACACCCTCAGCGAGCAGCTCGTCGCCGACCCGCAGGACCTCGTCCCACCGCCCGAGGTCGTAGAGCGCCCACAATGACTCGGCTTGTGCCCACCGGTGCAGGCTCCACGTCCCGCGCCGGCGCGAGTGGTCGAGCGCCCGCGCGTAGGCCTCGAGTGCAGGCTCCGGCCCGGACGCCCAGAGCCGGCACGAGCCGAGGTTGACGTAGGCGACCGATACCGCCGACAGCCCTTCAGCCTCAGCTCGCTCGATCGCGTCCTCGAGCTGTTCGAAGCCGGCGAGGTCGCCAGAACCGATCCGCGACACGGACTGCATCTGCCGTGCGAGGTTCACCTGGCTCTCGTCGACCCCGAGCTCCTCGGCGAGCGCGATTGCCTTCCCGCAGATTTCGATCGCGGCCGCCCAGTGCTCGAAGAACATCTCTCGCCCTCCCATGCGGCCGTAGGCGTAGACGAGCTCAGGCGTCGGCGGCTGGTGCTCGAGGAGTGAGACCGACTGTTCGACCGCGCTATGCGCGCTGTCGAGGTCGCCCAGGTTGAAGTAGATGTGCCCGAGCAACGACCGCAACGAGCCGATCGCCACGGGGTCCGCGCGGTCCTCAAGCGCGGCGAGCTCTCGCTCCCCCAGATCACGCGCTTCTTCGGCCCGACCCACTTCGCTCAAGAGCCGCGTCAGCTCGCACGCAGCCCAAAGCCGCTCAGGCTCCGTCTCGGGCCAGAGTGCAAGCGCCGACTCGTAATAGCTCACCGCCCGGGGAACGTCGAGGCGGCCCGCACGCTCTCCTGCGAGCTGCAAGACGCGACGCGTCGACGCAGTGAGCTCAGTTAGGTCTCCCTCTCCCGAGGCTCGGCTCAACCGCAAAGCCTCGGTGTAGTGGTGCGCGAGCAGCTCAGCCTGGTCCGCCACCCGCTCCCCCACCGTCTCCTCGAGCCAACGTGCGACAGCGACGTGCTTCTGAGCTCGGTCTCGCCGTGGGATCTGTCCGTACGCCACGTCACGAACGAGGAGATGCCAGAACGAGTATTCGCGCGCGCCTTCCATCGAGGACACACGCGCCGGGCGGACGAGCTC
>JAWVFM010000346.1:0-5629 GCA_033856015.1 Solirubrobacterales bacterium | reverse complement strand
CGAGCACCTTCGAGTCGGCGTCGACCACGACGGTCTGGATCTTCGTGCCCCCAAGGTCGATCCCGCCCCGCAGCTTCCCGCCGTCCTTGGCCATGGCGCGGAGCCTACGCCTGTCCGCGGTCGGCGGCGGTGAACGCGTGGCGGGCCGCTCCGATCAGCGCGGTGAGCTCGTTCAGGATGACCGTCACCGGGACGCGCTCCACCATCGGCCGCAGCCGCCCCTTGGCCCGAAACGCATCGAGGAAGCCGCCCGCGTCGAGCGCCGGCAGGATCTTTGGGGGGATCCCGCCCCCGAGGTAGACGCCACCGGCGGCGCGCACGGTCAGGGCGAGGTTGCCTGCCGCGGCGCCGTAGATCGCGATCATCAGCTCGAGCGCCTCGGCGGCATGACCCTCCTCGTGCGCGAGCGCGGCATTCGTGATCGCCTCGGCGTCCAGTTCGCCGGAGGCGTCTCCCGAGCGCCTGCACAGGAACTCGTGGACGCTGACGAGCCCGCGCCCGGAGCAGACGTCCTCGTAGCTCAGGTGCTCGTCCTCGCCCGCCAGCGCCTGGCGAAGCTCGTCCTGAAGGGGGGTCCGCGGTGCGAAGTCCACGTGGCCTCCCTCGCTCGAGTGCACGCGCGCCTCGCCGTTCTCGTACGTCACGAAAGCCTCTCCCAGGCCGGTCCCCGCCGAGATCAGCGCGATCGAGCCGCCGGCAACGGGCTCTCCCGAAGCGAGCACGTGAAGGTCGTCGGGGCGAAGCGAGGGAATTCCCCAGCCGTTCGCCTCGAGGTCGTTGATGACGGCGACGGCCTCGATGCCCAGCGCCGCGCGGAGCTCCGCGGCGTCTACGGGCCACGCGAGGTTCACGGCGTCGGTGCGGCCGTTGTGGACCGGACCGGCGACGCCGAAGCTGGCCGCGACGGGCTCGGCCGGATGCTGCTCGAGAAAGCGCTTGACGATTGGCTCGAGGCCGTCGGCCTCCTCGCTCGGGGCGATCTCGAGAGCGATTGGCGGGGATTCGGCAGCCTCGAACAGCGCGAGCCTGGCGTGAGTGCCGCCGACGTCTCCGGCAAGCACGAGCCGGCGCTGGGCGCTCACGCGGGCAGCCCCTTTTCCAGGGACTCGATCGCCCAGTCCGCGCCGGCCGCAAGCAGCTGCTCCACCCCGTACTCGCCGGTCGCGACGCCGACGACGCGGATGCCCGCGCCGTGCCCGGCCTCGACGTCGCGCGGCGTGTCGCCCACGGAAACGATCGAGCCGGCGCCCAGGTCCTCGCCGCCGATCCGCCGCGCCCGCCTGACGGCGGTGCGCGTCAGCTCGGTGCGGTCGGCGGCGTCCGAGCCGTAGCCGCCAAAGCTGAAGTAGTGGTTCAGCTCGCCGCGGGCGAGCTTGATGTGCGCCGCGGCCTCGACGTTGCCGGTGGTCAGGCCGAGGAGGACGCCTTCGCCGGCCAGCGCCTCGAGGAGCTCGGGCACGCCCGGCTCCACCCGGTAGCCCGGTGAGGACGCCACCTCGCCGGACAGGTAACGCAGGCGCATGCGCATTGCGTCCGCGAGCTCGCGCGTGGTGGGCTCCCGGCCGAGGACCTGCTCGAGCACCTCGCGGCCGACCTCGGGATCCGGCACGCCTCGGCCGGTGTGCGCTCCGACGTCGAAGTCCACGCGGTAGAGCTCGCGCACGGCACGGTGCCAGGCGCGGTCGCTGGCGCCGCCGGTCGAGATCAGGGTTCCGTCGATGTCGAAGAGCACCGCGCGTGGCGAGCTCTCAGCCATCGCGTGCCTCGCGGTAGCGCTGGATGAGCGCGTTGGTGGAGCTGTCGTGAGCGAGCTCGTCGTCGCCCTGGAGCTCCGGCACGATCCGCTTCGCGAGCGCCTTGCCCAACTCGACACCCCACTGGTCGAACGAGTTGATCCCCCAGATCGCGCCCTGGGTGAACACGCTGTGCTCGTAAAGGGCTACGAGGGCTCCCAGGGTGAACGGGTCCAGGCGCTCGGCCAGGATCGTGTTCGACGGGCGGTTGCCCGTGAAGACCCGGTGGGGAACCAGATGCTCGGGGGTGCCCTCCGCTCGGACCTCGTCCGCGGTCTTGCCGAACGCGAGCGCCTCGGTCTGGGCGAAGACGTTCGCCATCAGCAGGTCATGGTGGTCGCCGAGCGGGTTGAGGGAGCGCACGAAGCCGATGAAGTCGCAGGGAACGACGCGTGTTCCCTGGTGGATCAGCTGGTAGAAGGAGTGCTGGCCGTTCGTCCCGGGCTCGCCCCAGTAGACGGGCCCCGTGCCCCACTCGACCGGCGAGCCGTCCAGCCGGACGTGCTTGCCGTTCGACTCCATCGTGAGCTGCTGCAGGTAGGCCGCGAAGCGGTGGAGGTACTGGTCGTAGGGGAGGACCGCGACCGTCTCGGCGCCGAGGTGGTCGGCGTTCCACACGCCGAGCAGGCCGTGCAGGAGCGGGACGTTCGACTCCGCGGGCGCCTCGCGGAAGTGCTCATCCATGGCGTGGAAGCCGGCGAGGAGCTCGCTGAACCGCTCCGGCCCGACGGCGAGCATCGTCGACAGGCCGATTGCCGAGTCCATCGAGTAGCGGCCGCCGACCCAGTCCCAGAAGCCGAACATGTTCGCGGTGTCGATCCCGAACTTCGCAACCTCGTCCGCGTTCGTCGAGACCGCGACGAAGTGCTTGGCGACCGCGGACTCGTCACCCAGGGAGTCGAGGCACCAGGCGCGCGCCGTCGTCGCGTTGGTCATGGTCTCCAGCGTCGTGAACGTCTTCGAAGCGATCACGAAGAGGGTCTCGGCCGGGTCGAGATCGCGCGTCGCCTCCGCAAAGTCCGTGCCGTCGACGTTGGAGACGAAGCGGAACTCTGCCTCGCGGCGCGAGTAGTGGCGGAGCGCCTCGTAGGCCATCACCGGCCCGAGGTCCGAGCCGCCGATGCCGATGTTGACGACGTTGCGGATCGGCATGCCCGTATGGCCGCGCCACTCGCCCGAGCGCACGGCTTCCGAGAACGCCGCCATGCGATCCAGCACCTCGTGGACCGCCTGGACCACGTCCACGCCGTCGACCACGAGGGATCGCTCGCGCGGCATCCGCAGGGCGACGTGGAGCACCGCGCGGTCCTCCGTGGAGTTGATGTGCTCGCCGCGGAACATGGCGTCGCGGCGCGCCGCAACGCCGGTCTCCTCGGCGAGCGAGCGCAGGAGCGCGAGGGCCTCGGCGTCGACTAGCTGCTTGGAGTAGTCGAGATGGAGGCCCGTCGCGTCGAGGACCAGACGCTCGCCGCGACCGGGGTCCCCGGCGAAGACGTCGCGGAGGCTCGTCGTGCGGAGCTCGGCGGCGCGAGCCGCGAGCGCCTCACGTGTGGCGGAGGCGCTCACCCAGCTGCGGCGAGCCGGCGGCTCTTCGTTCCGATCGACTCCAGGAGCTCGCTCCAGGACTTGACGAAGGCTTCGGCGCCCTCGCGCTGAAGCCGGGCCGCGAGCTCGTCGACGTCGACCCCGGCGGCGGCCATCTCGGCGAGGGTCTCCTCGGCCGTTGCGGCGTCGCGCTCCATCGGCTCGCCGGCCTTCCCGTGGTCGGCGAAGGCCTTGAGCGTGTTCTCCGGCATCGTGTTGATGGTGAACGGGGCCGCGAGGGCCTCGACGTAGAGCACGTCGGGGGCGTCGGGATCCTTCGTTCCGGTGCTCGCCCAGAGCATCCGCTGAGGCCGGGCGCCCTCGTTCGCAAGGCGCTGCCAGCGCGCCGAGTCGAGAAGCTCCCGGTAGGCGCGGTAGGCACGGCCGGCGACGGCGATCCCGAGCCGGTTGCGCAGGCTCTCGCCGGCGTCGTCCCCGAGCGCGACGTCCCAGCGGCTGATGAACAGCGAGGCGACCGAGGCAACCGCCGGGTTGAGGCCCTCCGCGACCCGCCGCTCGACCCCGCGCATGTAGGCGTCCGCGGCGGCCAGGTATTGCTCGGCCGAGAAGAGGAGGGTCACGTTGACCGGAATCCCCGAGTAGATCGCCGCCTCGATGGCGCCGAGCCCGGCCGGAGTCCCGGGGATCTTGATGAAGATGTTCGGCCGGTCGGCCTCGGAATGGAGCTTCCGCACCTGCGCGATCGTCGCGTCGGTCTCGTCGGAGAGAAGGGGGGAGACCTCCAGGGACACCCAACCGTCGACTCCGTCGGTCCGCGAGTGGACCGGCTCGAAGATGTCAGCGGCACGGCGCAGGTCGTCGATCGCGAGCTTGAAGAACAGCTCCTCGCCTTCGACGCCGGTGTCGGCGAGCTCGGCGATGGAGCTGTCGTAGGTGTCGCCCGCGCCAACCGCCTTGTCGAAGATGGTCGGGTTCGAGGTCAGGCCGGTGACGGCGAGCTCCTCGACGTAGCCGGCGAGCGTCCCCTCGTCGAGCATCGTCCGCGTGATGTTGTCGATCCAGAGGCTCTGTCCGAGCTCGTGCAGCTCGCGGTTGGCGTTCATCGCGTCTCCTTGGTCTTCGTGCTCATAGAAGCTCTCGCGCCGTCTCCAGCACGAGCTCCGGGGTGAAGCCGAACTTCCGCTCGACCTCGCGCAACGGCGCCGAGGCGCCGAACGTGTGCATGCCGACGATTCTCCCGGCGTTGCCGACGTAGCGATCCCAGCCAAGGGTGGAGGCTTGCTCGACCGCCACGCGCGCCGTCACGGCCTTCGGCAGGACGGACTCGCGGTAGGCGTCGTCCTGCAGGTCGAAGAGGTGCCACGAGGGGAGGCTGACCACGCGGGCGCGGATCCCGTCCGCGGACAGCTGCTCGTAGGCGCCCAGCGCCAGGGCGACCTCGCTGCCGGTTGCGATCAGGATCACCTCCGGCTCTGCGTCCGAGCCGGCAAGGACGTAGCCGCCGCGCTGCAGGCCCGCGGCGGAGGCGTAGCGGCTCCGATCGAGGACGGGCACGTCCTGGCGGGTGAGGACGAGGGCGGTCGGCTTGTGGGACTGGGCGAGGATCACGCGCCACGCCTCGGCGACCTCGTTGGCGTCGCAGGGCCGGATCACGTTCAGGCCCGGCATCGCGCGCAGCGACGCGAGCTGCTCGACCGGCTGGTGGGTGGGCCCGTCCTCGCCGAGCCCGATCGAGTCGTGGCTGAACCAGTGCACGACGGGGAGCTCCATCAGGGCGGAGAGGCGGATCGCGGGCCGCGCGTAGTCGGAGAAGATCAGGTACGTCGACCAGACGGGCCGCAGCTTGCTGAGCGCGAGGCCGTTCGAGATCGCAGCGGACTCGTGCTCGCGGACGCCGTAGTGCAGGCCGCGCCCGGCGCGCTCGGTGGGGGAGAAGGAGTCCGCGCCGTCGAGCCCGTTGGACGCCGAGCCGGTGAGGTCGGCGGAGCCGCTGACGAGCCACGGAACGCGCGCCGCGATGGCGTTCAGGACCTTCCCTGACGCCTTGCGCGTCGCGATGCCGTCCGCGTCGGGCTCGAATGTCGGGATGTCCGCGTCCCAGCCGTCCGGCAGCCGGCGACGCTGCATCTGGTCGATCTCCTTGGCCACGGCCGGGTCGCCTGCCGCAACCCGCTCCCGCCACTCGCTGCGGAGCCGGGCGCCCCGCTCGCCGACGCCTGCGGCGAAGTGCTCCCGGACGCCGTCGGGGACCAGGAACTGGGCGTCTTCCGGCCAGCCATAGGCGCGCTTGG
>JAWVFM010000345.1:0-4171 GCA_033856015.1 Solirubrobacterales bacterium | reverse complement strand
CGGCGATCGCTCGCACCGCGAGCCTGAGCCGGCCACGGCTCGCACTCGCCGCCGCCGGCGCGGCGTCCGTGCTGGCCGTCGCGGGCTGTGCTGCCACAGGCTCCTCCGGAGCTCCCAGGGTGGTCGCGACCACCACGCAGATCGGGGACTTCGTGCGCGAGGTTGCCGGAAACTCGGTCCAGGTCGACCAGATCCTGCAGCCCAACACCGACCCGCACACCTACGAGCCCCGGCCATCCGACGTCGAGAACGCGGCCCAGGCGAAGCTCGTGTTCGCCAACGGCGACCAGCTCGATCATTGGGTCGCGGACGTCGTCTCGAAAAGCGGGAGCGGGGCTCGGGTCGTCGACCTGGGCGCCCAGGTCCCTGTCCGGCTGCCCGGCGAATCGAGCGGTCCCGAGGCTTCACGTTTCGACCCGCACTGGTGGCACGACCCGCGAAACGCCGAGGCCGCCGTACGCGAGATCACGCGCCAGCTCTCCGCGCTGGACCCAGCGGACGCATCCAAGTTCAGGCGAAACAGCGCGGCCTATCTCGCCAAGCTCCGCGCGTTGGACAGCGACATCAGCCGCTGCATCGACGCCGTCCCTGCGAGTCAGCGCAAGCTCGTGACCGACCACGATGCGTTTGGCTACTTCGCGAACCGCTACGGGATCAACGTGATCGGCGCCGTCATCCCCTCGCAGAGCACGGAGGCCCAGCCATCAGCAAAGGCGGTCGCCTCTCTCGTGGCGACCATCCGCCGCGAAGGCGTCACCGCCGTGTTCCCGGAGAGCTCCGTGAACCCGCGGCTCGCTCAGGCCGTGGCCCGCGAGACCGGGGCTTCCTCGGACAACACCCTTTACGGAGACACGCTCGGCCCGGCAGGCTCGTCCGGCGCGACCTACGTGAAGATGGAGAAGGCCAATGCCAACGCGATGGTCCGCGGCTTCACGGATGGCCGCCGAGGCTGTCAGGCGAGGAGCGCGGGATAGCCGCCAAGGAGAATCTGGTCGAGGCGCGCGACGTGACCGCAGGCTATTCAGGCCGGCCTGCGCTCACGGACCTCAACTTCGACGTCCGCGCCGGGGAGCGACTGGGCCTCCTCGGCCCGAACGGCGGCGGCAAGACGACTCTGCTGCGGACGCTGTCGGGCAACCTTCAGCCGCTGGCCGGCGAGCTGGACGTGAGGGTGCGCCCGGCGACGGTGCCCCAGACCGAGCGCTCGCGGCTGGATTATCCCGTGAGCGCGCTCGACGTCGCGACGATGGGAACGCTCGCCCGCCTGCCGTGGTGGCGCCGCCCGGGCCGTGCCGAGCGGGCGGCAGGCGCCGCGGCGCTCGGCTCCGTGGGTCTGGCCGGACTGGAGCGCTCGCCCTTCGGGACTCTTTCAGGCGGGCAGCGGCAGCGCGTGCTGATTGCACGCGGCCTGGTTCAACAGGCCGAGCTCCTTCTCTTCGACGAGCCGTTCACAGGCCTCGACGCGACGAGCGCTGCGGCACTCGGGCGCTTGATCGACGATCTGGCGGCCGATGGCCGAGCGATCATCGTCGCCGGCCACGACCTCGAGCAGGCGCGAAAGATGGACCGGGTGCTCTGCGTGAACGGACGCCAGATCGCCTTCGGAGAACCGGAAACCGCTCTGGACATCGACACCCTCGAAGCCACCTACGGGGGCGCGGTCGTCGAACTGCCGGGCAGGCCCGGCCGTGTGATCCTGCCGGCGCATCACCATGCTGGTGCCTGAGTTGACGGCGGCGACGCTACTCGGGGACCTGGGCAAGCCGCTCGGCGATCCGCTCGCAGGCCGGGCGATACTCGAGCTGGTCCTGCTCGGCGCAAGCGGTGGAGCGCTGGGCGCCTGGGTGGTCCTCTACGGATTCTCGTACAGCGCCGAGTCGCTCTCGCACTCCATGCTTCCGGGGCTCGTCGTCGCAACCCTGGTCGGTGGCTCCCTGGTTCTCGGCGGAATGATCGCCGCCATGGTCGCGGCGCTCGCGATGGTCGCCGCGCGACAGATGCCAGGGCTCGGGAGCGACACGGCGGTGGCGGTTGTCGTGACCACCCTGTTCGGCGCCGGCGTGCTGCTCGCGCTCACCCCTTCGTCCCCGGCAGGGCTGGCGAACCTTCTGTTCGGAGACGTCCTCGGCACCACGGACGGGGACCTGGTGCTCGCCGGTGTTACGGCGGCACTCGTGGGTACCGTCCTCTTCGTGCTGCACCCTCGACTTCTCGCCTCCGGGTTCGATCGCGACGCCGCACCGGCGCTGGGGATCAGTCCACGGCTGGCGGAGGCGACGGTCCTCGTGCTGACCGCGGTGGTCGTCGTGGTGGCGGTCCAGGCACTCGGCAACCTCCTGGTGCTCGCGATCCTCGTCGCGCCGGCGATGACGGCTCGCCGGCTCACGAGGCGGGTCGCGCCGATGATGATCGTTGCGATCGCACTTGCCGGCGTCGGCGGGGTCGCCGGCATCTACGTCTCGTACTACGTCGGAGCAGCCGCAGGCGCATCGGTCGCCCTCGCGCTGGTGGCGCTCTACTCGGTCGCCGGAGTCGTGGCCCGGGTCAGGAAGCCGACATGAGCCAGGAGTGGAGCGGGCACGCGCTCAACACGCTGAACCGGGCCGGATTCCGGCGCGGCGGAGCCCGCCAAGCCGTGATCCGGGCGCTGGCGGACCACAGCTGCGCCGTTACCGCGTTCGACCTGGAGAAGGATCTTCGCTCCCGCGGCACGGAGGTCGGCCGCGCCTCGATCTATCGGGCGCTGGATCAGCTCGAGAAGCTCGACCTCGTGCACAGGCTTGAGATCGACAAGCAGATGGCGAGCTTCGAGCGCGTCGAGCCCGGCGGCGAGCATCACCACCACCTGGTGTGCGACCGCTGTGGCAGGGTCGCCCCGTTCGCGGACCCGGCGCTGGAGCGGGCGATCGGCAAAGCCTGCCGCGACAGCGACTTCGAGGTCCAGAACCACGACGTCGTCCTCCGCGGACTCTGCTCGAACTGCTCCTAGAGAGGTTCGTCGCAGGCGCCGAGGCCGCGAACCAGGCTTCCGGCTCGGAGGATCAGCGAGCGGCGCCGTGGATCGCCGCGTGAGCCGGCACCGAGTGCGTGGAGCCCGAGAGCCCGACCCCGGAGGCCAGGACAGCCGCTGCGAAGAGGCCAACCGTCACCCGCCGCATCGCGACAGGGCCGATTCGCGCGCCGAACTTCGAGCCGAGCCAGGCCCGGGTGCCGCTGGCGGCGCCGACCGAGGACATCGCGGTGGCCATGCACTGGATGCACATCGCTCGCTCAGGGTACTCCGGCCGCATGCTGTGGCGGCCGGCCGCTACGCGGGCTGGCGGACGGCGTAGTGCTGGCTGGATTCCCAGGCGCCGATGTCGTCGGCCCAACCCGGGCCGTTGCCGAGCGTGTCAGCGGTGTCGAAGCGGCGCCCGGCGACCATCATGAAGACGTGCTGGCGGTTGGCGTGGACGCTGATCCAGCGGCCCGCGCCCTTCACCCCCCACTTCGCGAGATCGCCTGAGACCTCGGGGTAGTCGAGATAGCCGCCGGCGTGAAGCGCGAAGCTGATCGCGCCCGAGCAGTCGTAGCAGCGCGAGCTCCAGTTCTTGTGCCCGCCGCCCATGCAGTAGCCGTGACCCTTGGCGATGCTGTTGGCGGCGGCGATCACCGCTTTGACGCGCTTCGGCGCCGACTTCGGAGCGACCGCGAGGCCGTCGACGATCTTGGCCTTGCCGCCGTGGTTCGCGGGCGGCGGCGGGGGATTCACAGGCGGGACGCCTCCGCCGGCGAGCGCGGAGGCGGGCACGAGCGCCGCCGCCGCGAAGACGAGCGCCGCCGCGAGCCGGACCGTGAGGAGACCGCGATGTGCCATACCGAGTCCTCATCGGCCGCAGAGTCGAAGAAATTGAAAGTTTCCTTGCAGGAGAAGGACTCTGCAGGCGTGTCAGTACCAGGGCGACGCCGGGTCGCGCTGGGGCTCTCGGAGGTCCCCGGCCTCGGATCCGAGCAGGTCGGGGTCGTCTCGCCCCAGCTCCCAGAGCAGGTCGTCAAGGACCGGCGGCGCGACTCCAGCTGCGCTCGCCAGGGCCTTCAGCGCGTCGCGAGTTGCCGGACGTACCTCGCCCAGCGGGCCCGGCTCGACTAGCCCGGCGCGAAGCGCAAGGCGCATCAGCACGTTGTCGGCGCA
>JAWVFM010000344.1:0-6136 GCA_033856015.1 Solirubrobacterales bacterium | reverse complement strand
GCCTGGATCGCACCCAGGAGGTCGGGGGTTCGAGTCCCCCTAGCTCCACTCCTTACTTACGCCTGAGGCGTCTGTCCGTCCCATGCGAGTACAGCTAGCTCGAAGCGCCAAGCAGTAGCGCTACCGGGCCTTGAAGGGGAACGCGAAGACATGCGATGGCGAGCCGTCGTTCCAGGTCGCCCAGCCCCGGCCCCCGTTCACCGCGTGGTCGAGGTTCGCGAAGCTGCGGTTCCCGGACCCCAAAAGCGTTTCCGGCTTTGACAGCCCGAGGGTGCCGAGCTTCTTGGTATGGCGGTAACGGAGCCGGCCCTGGCCGTCGCGCCAGATGAAGTGGATGCGTCCCTTGGAATCTGCCGCGAGGGCGCCGAAGCCGGTCGTCGTGGGGCTTAGCTTCGTGGGACCCAGGAAACTACCGCTAACCCTCTCAAGCACCCAGTGCTCATGCCCGGACCCGCCTTTGTTGTAGGCGAGGTAGATCCCGTGAGGGCCGCCCGCGAGCTGGGCGTCGGAATAGATGCTCGCGTGCCGAGGCTCGCTCTGGCCGAGCCAGCCGCCGGTTGTGTTGATGTCGCTGCCGCCGCTCCAATAGCGCAAGCGGACATTCTCACCCTCGTCGGTATAGGCGGCCATGACGACGTGGCCACTCCGCGCGATCGAGCCGCTGAAGGTGAGCGCGCCGCCGGCTTCGCCTTCGCTGATACCGAAGCCGGCCGCGCTCGCCGGGCCCGTCGTGCCCGTCGCCTGGAAGGTCGAGCCGATGGTCTGCGGACCGTTGATCGTCAGAATCTGCTCGGGCTCGTAGGTCGGGGCGAACGCGCCCGCCGGGACGTAGAGGGCGCCGCCGGCGATCCCCGACCCGTTCAGATCGTTGCTGCCGATCTGGACCGCTGTCCCGAAGGTCTTGCCGCCGTCAGTGGACGTGTAGAGGAACTTGTCGTTGTAGTGGACGCAGCAGCGTGAATCGAGCAGGAGCACCCGCCCGCCGCCGAGCGGGAATGCGTAGCCGCCGCCGTCGATCGTCCGCGAGGGATCGGTGATCACCTTGCTGGCGCTGCACGCGTTGGCTCCGGGACTGAGCCTGCAGTAATGCAAAGCGTCGCTTGGAGAGGTCTGCTCGCTCGAGACGATGTACGCCCTGCCGGAGCTGTCCACCGCGACGTGCGGCGTTGTGGCGCGGTCGAGCTTCACCGGCTTGGCGGCCCCCGCCACAGCGCCGCCAAGCGTCAGCGAGATCAGCGCCGCCAGCCATGCGCCCGCCACGGCCGCCCGGAGCTTGTGCACGTGCGGGGGCTCCCGCCCAGCGAGTCTCGCCCTTGGCATGGCACAGATTATGAAGCGGACCACCTCCCGAGGGAGGGTGCACTCGTGGTACCCCGACAGCCCGGGCCACGAGCGCGACGAGGGCGGGAACCGCAAGAACAGCCTCTGACCCAGGCTCCGGTGCGAGTCGGCTCTGACCGCGATCGCCTAATGGACTATCTCGACGTTCTCCTGCGCCATGGCCTGCGCAGTATCTCGCCTCACGGGAGCGCTCGCCATTGGGCGCCAGCGGCGTTCTGGTGCCCAAATCCAACGACATCCACCGGTAGAGACTCAGACCACTGCACGCAGATGCTCGACCTGTCGGACCCGATAGCTTTCCGACCACGGACCGTGAAGGCGTGGCCGGTGTGCGGCGGGAGACCTTCCATAACCCCACTTTGAGGACAGAGTCGTGCTGACCACAGGAGTTGGCTCGCCGAGCCAAACGATGCCCGCTGAATCTCTGTGCGATGGATCGCGCCTTCGGCTTCGCCGCGGGCGCGTTGCGATCCCCTGGGCGCTGGCGGTCGTAGGCACCCTCGCTGTCTTCGTAGTCGGCGCGCGGCCAGCCGAAGCGGCGCCCCTGGCCGTTCCGCACAGTCAGGAGCTCCGAGGCATCGCCTGTCCGACCGCGAAGCTCTGCGACGCGGTGGGGATCAACCAGGCGGGCACGAAGGCGATCGTCGTTCCCATCCATGTGCGAACGGGAGAGACCGACACCGAGGTTGATGCGGCCGTGCCGATTCCCGACCTCCAGCTGGGGATGGCGATCGCGTGCCCGAGCGCGAAGCTCTGTGAGGTTCTCGGGCAGACCGATACGGGGGACGTCGAGGTGGTCCCAGTGACGCCGCACGATCCCCATCCCGGAGCCGCGGTTCCGCTTCCGGGCCTCGGGGTCGGGGCTGCCATTGCTTGCCCGCAACGCGACCTTTGCGACATTGCCGGCTGGACAAGCGCGTTCCAGGGTGCCGTCGTCCCGTTCGACGTCCCGTCTGCAACCGCGGGGACTGCGCAGATCGTTCCGCAAGCCGCCCGATTGGCGGGAATTGCCTGTCCGAATACCACGACGTGCATCGCGTCCGGGACCACGGCTCCCCTGAGCGGAGGCACCGGGGAGGTCGTCGGCGTGGACGCTGCAACGGGCACGGCACAGGGAGCCACGAACGAGCCGGGGACCGAGGCGCTCGGTGCCACCGCGTGTCCCACCGCCGATAGATGCTTCGCGGTCGGAGCGAGTGCCACCGATGCCGTCGTGGTCAACGTTTCGAGCTACGACACACCGGGTGAGGTGCAGACGCCACCTCACGGTCACGGCATCTACTTCTACAGCCTGGCCTGTCCGCGAATGTTCGTCTGCCAGGGCGTCGGTTCGGATGCCACGAACACCGGCGCCGCCGCCTCGATCACTCACGGCATCGCCGAGAGCCCGACCGAGATCCGGTCGACGAACTACCTGCAGGCGATCGCCTGTCCGACGAGCTCCGATTGCCTGCGCGTCGGCTCCGGATCCGATGGCGGCATCGTCGCGCCGCAACGCGCGGTCGACCCCAGCCCGAATCGGCCCGACGGCGCAAACTGCCAGGGACAGCGCCGAGGGAACGACCCCAACTTCGCCGCTGTCACGGACAGCCTTCCGCACGATGTGGGTTCCAATCTGGACGCGATCTCCACGACGATCAGCTCAGCGCCGGCCTGCCGCGACCCCAAGAGCGATCCGCCCACCTCCGCCTGGGACATGCTGCAGGTTCCCGTGAACGACTCGATCTTGAACGCGCATCCGGATAAGCAGGCATTCGTCCAAGGCGGCATCTTCTACGCCGACGACGGGTCCAACCATCCCTTTGTCGAGCTTGCCTACCCGCCGTTGAGGACCCCGATCCCGGAGTGGCACGACAGCGCGATCTCGGTTCACGAAGGCGGCAGTGAGAACAACCCGGCGGCGCATGTCGATGTGACCTTCACTGGCTCGCCTGCGCCTAATCCGGACGCCTCGTCCGGGCGCTTCGGGATCGAGGTCGGCAACCTGACGCAAGCGCCGACCACGTGCGGCTGGGTCCCAGCCTCCAAGCAGGACGAATACGAGAAGTACGAGGGCAACAGGCCGTCGGCCGGGAGCCCCAAGGCGGAGATCACATTGACGCTGAACGGCAAGTGCCTGTGGAAGTTCTACATGGGGGCGGGCTTCGCGAACGATCTCTGGTGGGGCAACCTCGCCGTCGAGCTCCATTCCACGAGGGCAAGGGCGCCAGGCACATATTCGGACCCGGTGGCCTTCAGGGACACCGTCGTCAGCTACGGGGGCAGCTCGACTGACTTCGTTCCCCAGCTTCAACCCGACGACCCGGAACTCGGCGCGTCCCCCTTCCTACGGCCCCCAGGCACCTGTCAGCTCCACTCGCCCGGCGGCGCCCCATCATGGTCGTTCTATGTCTGGAACGAGAACGACCGCGGGGCATGCAATCCGTGGGAAGGCTGAGGGCCGCTATCTGGCGCTCGCCACGATTACGGTCAGAGCGCTGGATCTGGCTCTATCAAGCCATAAACCCTGTCTGAGAGGTGCGGTCGCCGCCCTGGATCGCACCCAGGAGGTCGGGGGTTCGAGTCCCCCTAGCTCCATTGCCGCCAGCATCTGGCTCGTGTGAGCTCGTATGAATCGCGGGATTGAGAGGGCCGGACGACTCCTTGGCCCTACACTGGTGTCACGGTCGGACACCCGTTCGACCAACGTAGTGCCCCGCTTTTTCGCAGTCGTTGCCCCCGGGCATCCTCCGCGTTCGCAGTGCACCGACACGGAGGGACCGAGAGATGGCCACAGGAACAGTGAAGTGGTTCAACGGCGACAAGGGCTTCGGATTCATCACGCCGGATGACTCCAGCGAGGACGTGTTCGTGCATCACAGCGCGATCCAGAGCAGCGGCTTCAAGTCGCTGGACGAGGGCGCAAAGGTCAGTTACGACCCCGAGCAGGGCGCCAAGGGCCCGGCCGCCGCGAACGTCCAACCCCTGTAGGGAGAGGGGGGCATGGCCTCATCCGGCAAGCGGAAGACCACGATGGCGAAGCTCAATCGTGAACGCAGGCTTGTCGAGCGTCGGCAGGAGAAGCAGTCCAAGAAGGCTGCGCGGAAGCAGGCCGCCGCCAAGGCCCAAGCCGACCCCACGACCAGCTAAATCGGCAAGTCCCATTAGTCAGTGCTACCCCTCTCCGCTTCCGCGTGAGCAGTAGCCTGAAAGGCAGCTCTCGCATCGGAGAGCCGGCCTGGATCGCACCCAGGACGTCGGGGGTTCGAGTCTCCCTAGCTGATTGGAACTCAGCTCGACCGGGTAGGGAGTCGGCACTTCGGGTGGCTATATATGAGGAGAGGCGATGAGACGCTTCACGGTCGTTGCAGTGCTCGTAACCGGTGCCGTTCTCGCGACAGCTGCAGCAGCGACGGCATTCAATCCCGACACTCTGGTCACCGTGGGGAGTCCCACCACTCCGTTCTCGCAGAACAAGCAGAACGAGCCGGCGGTCGCAATCGATGCGAACAACCCGAACGTCCTGGTCGCCGGTTCCAACGACGAGATCGACGAGGAGGCCTGCAACGCCGGCGCCGACAATTCCTGTCCGTTCACCCCGGGCGTTGGAGTGTCGGGCGTCTACTTCTCCTTCAATGGCGGCGACACCTGGACCCAGCCCACCTACACCGGCTGGAGCGCACGCGGTTGCCAGGGCGTGGTCGGGAATGGTGACGCGGGCTGCACCCCGGCCGTCGGCAGCATCGGCACGCTGCCTTGGTACTACGAGAACGGGCTCGCCTCCGACGGTGACCCCGCTGTCGCGATCGGGCCCAAGCCCGGGCCCAATGGCGACTTCAGCTGGAGCCACGGGTCGCGGCTCTATTACGCGAATCTGACCGCGAACTTCGGCGCGACCCGCACTGATCAGACGTTCAAGGGATTCGAAGCGATCGCGGTCTCGCGAAGCGACGACCTCCAGGCTGCCGCCAGCGGCGACAAGAACGCTTGGTGTGTCGGCACCGCCGGCTGCTCGCCCGTTCTCGTGAGCAAGCAGTCGTCCACCACCTTCTCCGACAAGGAGCAGATCTGGGCCGACAATAATTCCTCTAGCCCTCACTTCGGCACCGCCTACGTGTGCTGGGCCTCGTTCCGCGGCCAGGAGCTCGGCAATGCCACTCCCTCCCCGCTGATCGTCGCGGTCTCGCATGACGGCGGCGACACCTGGACGCAGCATCAGATCACCGCGGCGGCGAACAACCGTGAGGTCAACCCAGTCGACGGCTGCACCATCCGCACCGACAGCAGGGGTAATGCCTACGTCTTCGGCGTCGGCACGCGCTCCTCGGGCGGCCATCAGCCGTTCGAGCTCATGTCGCGCTCGACCGACGGCGGCAAGAGCTGGTCGAAGCCTACGGTCGCAGCCGGACCCGTCAGCCAGCCGGGAACGACCGACCCGGTCCAGGGCCGGCCGGTCATCGACGGCATCGCCGGTGCGCGCAGCGATCTGGCGCCGGCGCCAAGCGTCGACATCGCCAACGGCGCGCCGACCGGGACCGGTGCAACCGACCGCATCGTCCTCACCTACGTGAGCGGCACGGTCGACGCGCCCCACGTCTACTTCACCGAGTCGACGGACCGCGGCCAGACCTGGTCGACGCCGCGTTCGATCGAGGCGGCGGGCGACCGAGGTCTCTACACGGCTCCGGCGATCTCCCCGAACGGAAGGGACGTCTACGTGGTCTACAACGCGTTCACGACGCCGTTCCGCAACAACACGACCGACCCCCGCTCGCTGGTCGGCGTGGTCGACCATGCGGATTCGTTCGCGAACCCG
>JAWVFM010000343.1:0-7762 GCA_033856015.1 Solirubrobacterales bacterium | reverse complement strand
TCCTGGCCGACGACTGGCGGGACCTTGGCTTCGGCTACGGCTACGCGCTCGCGAGCCAGGACATCTGCACCGTCGCCGACTCCTACGTCACCGTCGACGCGCAGCGTTCGCGCTACTTCGGGCCGAGTGGCAGCTGGACGTTTCAGGGCAACGGCTTCACTTTCAACAACCTCGACTCGGACTTCTTCTTCCAGAAGGTCATCAACGACCGGACGATCGAGAAGCTCCTGAGGCGAAAGCCGCCGCTCGGGCCAAAGGCACAGGTCATCCAGGTCGCGCGCGGCTACGCGGCCGGCTACGACCGCTACCTCGCCAAGACCGGAGTGGACAGCCTCCCTGACTCCCGATGCCGCGGCGCCGCCTGGGTCCACCCGATCACGACGAAGGAGGTCTTCCGCCGCTTCTACCAGCTTGGGATCCTGGCGAGCCAGGGGGTTGCGATCGACGGCATCTCGGGCGCCGCGCCGCCCACGCCGGCCCTGACGACCAAATCGGGCCAGGGCGCGCCGAAGCTCTCCCCCGCTCAGGTCGACGAGCTCGGCAAGCGCCTTCACCTCGGGATCGGCTCCAACGCCATCGCCCTGGGGCCCCAGGCGACGAAGACCGGCCACGGCATGGTGCTCGGCAACCCGCATTTCCCGTGGCAGGGCTCTGAGCGGTTCTTCGAGTCCCAGCTCACGATCCCCGGGAAGATCGACGTTTCCGGGGCCAGCCTCCTGGGCGTGCCGGTCGTGCTCATCGGCCACACTCGCCACCTCGCCTGGAGCCACACGGTGTCGACCGCGTACCGCTTCACGCCGTACCAGCTGACGCTCGTGCCCGGCTCGCCGACGACCTACCTGTACGACGGCCAGCCGAAGCAGATGAAGAGCGAGAACGTCTCCGTGAAGGTCAAGACCGGCGCCGGCCTGGCGACCCGCACCCACACCTTCTACTCGACGCTCCAGGGCCCGATGATCTCGAGCCTCGTCGGCATCCCGCTGCCGTGGACGCCGACGACCGCGTTCGCCATGCGCGACGCCAATGCAGACAACTTCCGCTACCTGAACCACTTCTTCGACGTCGACCGCGCGCAGTCGACCCCGCGCCTCCTCGCGATCCTCAAGCACGACCAGGGTATCCCGTGGGTCAACACGCTCGCCTCGGACTCGAAGGGCCGGGCGCTCTACGCGGACATCTCCGTCGTCCCGCACGTGACCGACGCCGAGGCGCAGAGCTGCGACACCGCCCTCGGCGCCGTGACCTTCTCCGAGCTCGGGCTGCCGGTGCTCGACGGCTCGCGCTCGGCGTGCCGGTGGGGATCCGACAAGGACGCGGTCGAGCCGGGCATCTTCGGCCCCTCGCACATGCCCCACCTCTTCCGCCACGACTACGTGACCAACTCGAACGACAGCTTCTGGCTGTCGAACCCGGCGCACCCGCTGGAGGGCTTCGCGCGGATCATCGGCGACGAGCGGACGCCGCGCTCGTTGCGCACCCGGCTCGGCCTGACGATGGTGCGCCAGCGGCTGGCGGGCACGGACGGCATGCCGGGGAAGGGCTTCAGCCTCGCGAACCTGAAGCGCATCGTCTTCAACGACCGCGTCTACTCGGGCGAGCTCTGGCGGAGCGCGCTGGTCGCCTACTGCAACGCGAACCCGGTCATGACCGGGTCGAACGGCCCGGTCGACGTGAGCGCGGCGTGTCCCGTCCTCGCGAAGTGGGACGGGCACGACAACCTCGACTCGCGCGGTGCGCTCCTGTTCCGGCGCTTCGCGAGCCGCCTCCTCGGCGCCGTGCCCTTGGTCGGAACGCCAGGCATCTACTCGACGCCGTTCGACTACACGAACCCCGTCGACACCCCCAACGGCCTCAACACGTCCAACCCGCTCGTGGCCCAGTCGTTTGCCGACGCGGTGACGGACCTGCGCTCGTCCGGGATCCCGCTCGACGCAAAGCTCGGCAAGTACCAGTACGTGGTCCGCAACGGCAAGCGCATCCCGATCCACGGCGGGCCCGGCGACCCGAACGGGGTCTTCAACGCGATCAACGCCCCATTCGTGCCCGGCAAGGGCTACCCGGATGTCCCGCACGGGTCGAGCTTCGTGATGGCGGCCAGCCTCGTCGGCCGCTGCCCGAAGGTGGCGACGATCCTCACCTACTCGCAATCCGACAACCCGGCCTCCCCGCACTACGCCGACCAGACCCGCCTCTTCTCCAAGAAGCGCTGGGTTCGCGACCGCTTCTGCGCGGGCCAGATCGCGCGCGACCCCAACCTGGTGGTCACGAACCTGGGCGGCGGCGCCCGCGCCGCCGGCCGCTAGGAGCTAGGTGCCCGCCTCGGCGTCGGGCTCGTCGGGCTCGGGCTCGCCGGGCTCGGGCTCGTCGTCGGCGTAGAGGCTTTCGGCAGCGAGCTCGCGTAGCTCGCGGTCCCAGAGGCGGACGTCCAGGTAGAGCGAGTCGCCGAAGCCGTGGAGGGCGTCGATGGCGACGAGCGTGAAGCGGCCCTCGACGACCGGAGACTGATCGACGAGCACGTCGTCGATCTCAGCCGTGGCCGCGACGGCGCCGCGGACGAGCGGCAGGCCCCAAATCAGGGTGATGTCGCCGCCCCGGTCCGCCTCGGCGCGCCAGGAGCCGATGACGTCGTCGTTCAGGTCGATGTTCCAGTCCGGGTTCTGGTCCGCGGTCACGTCGGTGAAGTCCGCCTTGGCGCGCACGTCGGTGGGGCTGCCGTCCTCTGGGCGGACGAAGGAGACATGCCCGAAATACTCGACCGGCTCGCCCGCGGGCGTCTCCACGCGCGCGCTCGCCGGAACGTAGACACGGCCACCCCAGCTGCGCTCGGGAAACCAGCGGATCTCGGTCGTGTCGGCCCGAGCCCCGGCCTCGCCGGCATGCGGCTCGCAGGCCCGCGCGAACTCCTCGCCGAGAGTCTCCGCCCAGCGGCCGTACGGCGCGGGCTCCTGGGTCGCGTCGGCGACGAACGCCGGGAAGGGGCGGGCGGTCGGAGGGTTGGACATCGGCGCAGCCTATCCGCGCGGCGCGCGCCGCCACCCTTCGCCCGGGCGCGCGACGTGCGGCTAAGCCGCAGCGTCGCGGAGGTCGGCGGCGGCGCGCTCGGGCGGGTAGACGTTGATCTCGACCCCGGTGCCGAGCTCGAACCCGGCCCGCACGGTGAGCCGGGGGACGATGTCAACGTGCCAGCAGAACTCCTCGGTCCCGCGCGGCGCGGTGCGAACCCAGAGGTTCAGCTGGGGCAGGCGCCCGAACACCGCGGCGATGCGGGCGAGCGCCTGGCGCAGCATGGCGGTCCCGAGCTCCCCGGCCTCGAAGGAGGGCTGCGGGGTGCGGGGAACCACGCGGACCTCGAACGGGGAGCGCGAGGCCCACGGGCAGATCAGCATGGCCTCGTCGTCGATGGCGACGAGGCGCTCGCGCCGGCGGACCTCCTGCACCGCGACGTCGCCCAGCAGGTTCCCGCCCATGGTGCGCTCGTGGTAGGCGCCGGCGCGCTCGCGCTCACGCGCCACCTCCGCCGGGACGAAGCCCAGGGCGTAGAGCTGAGCGTGGGAGTGCTCCAGCGACGCCCCGGCCTCCGGCCCCTCGTTGACGATGAGGTGGACGTACGCGGAGTCCTCGGAATGGGCTCGCATGCGCTCGCGCCAGGCCGCCACGGCGGTCGCGAACTGCGAGTCGTCGAGCGCGCCGAGCGACGTCGCATGCTGCGGGCAGCTGACGATGACCTCGTGCGAGCCCGCGGCCGGCTGGGAGCCGAACAGGTCGACCTCCCCGGTTCGGCGCGAGTCGTTGAGCGGGTCTGCCGCGCTCGCGAGGCCGGTCTCGAGGTCCGCGGAGGGCTCCTCGCCTGCGCCGATGACCGGGTAGAGGTTGGGGACCGAGCGCGTCAGCCAGCCGGGGGTGTCCGCCTCGCCACTCGGCCGGTTCGCCCAGACCTCCGGAGGCGTGCGGTCCTCGCGGCCCTCGCAGAAGGGACAGCGCTCGGCGGCGTCCGGCGCTGATGCCGCCGGACGCGGAGCGAACGCGTCGGGCCGCTCCGCGCGGCCGGGCGCCAGCACGGCCCGCAGGCCGGTGAGCTGGTCGATCCTGATCTCCGGCTTCAAGGTGAGGAAGCGGGTGGCTCGGCCTGCCACTCGGCGGCCGGGCTACTGCTGGCCCGGCTCCTGGTTGGGCGGCCGCAGCGCTGTCGGTCCTTTTGGCATGAAGGCCGAGAGCATGTCGATGGGAAGCGGGAAGACGATCGTCGAATTCTGGGTGACGCCCAGGTCGAGGAGGGTCTGCAGGTAGCGGAGCTGCAGGGTCGCCGGCTCGCGGCCGATGATGGCGGCCGCCTGCGAGAGCTTCTCGGCCGCCTGAAACTCGCCGTCCGCAGCGATGACCTTGGCGCGGCGCTCGCGCTCGGCCTCGGCCTGGCGGGCAATCGCGCGCTGCATCTCCTGTGGCAGCTCGACGTCCTTGACCTCGACGGAGGTGACCTTCACGCCCCAGGGCTCGGTCTGGTCGTCGATGATCTTCTGCAGCTCGGAGTTCAGCCGGTCGCGCTCGGCGAGGAGCGAGTCGAGCTCCGCCTTGCCCAGCACGGACCGCAGCGTGGTCTGCGCGACCTGCGTGGTGGCCATGAGGAAGTTCTCGACCTCGGTCACGGCCTTGTCCGGGTCGATCACGCGGAAGTAGGCGACTGCTGTGACGCGAACGGTCACGTTGTCCTTGGTGATGACCTCCTGCGGCGGGACGCTCAGGGTGATGGTCCGCAGGTCGATCCGCACCATCTGGTCGACGATCGGGATGAGGATGATGAGCCCCGGGCCCTTCAGCGCGATCAGACGGCCGAGCCGGAAGATGACGCCTCGCTCGTACTCGCGGAGGATGCGGATCCCGGCCGAGAGAACGAAGACCAGCAGCACGACGAGGATGACCACCACCGCGATCGCTACGCCCATCTAGACCCTCCTCCGCTCGTTGTCGTCCTGCGCGGCCAGCTCGCCATCGGATTCCGGCTCCCCCGGAGTCACGTTGAGCGTCAGGCCGTGCACCGATTCCACGCGGACTCTACTGCCGGGCCGGAGCCACCGCCCGTCGCCGTCAGGCGCGCCCGCCGCGGCGCGCCAGAGCGCCCCCGCCACGAACACCTGGCCGATCGGGTCGAGCGGCTGGCGAACCTCCGCCTCGGCGCCCACCAGCCCCTCCCAGCCGGTGCGCTTCGGGAGGTGGCGGGCCGCCACCGCGCGCCGGACGACGAACAACATGCCGCTGCCGAGAATCCCCGCGGCCGCCACGACCACGACCGGGGACGTGCCGACCGGCGAGCCGGAGGTGTTGTAGAGCAGAAGCCCGGAGACGGTGAGCGAGGCGACGCCGGCCACCCCCAGTAACCCGTGGGTCGGGAGGTGGACCTCGGCGACGATCAGGACGAAGCCCAGGATGAAGAGGATCACCCCGGCGGGCGTCACCGGCAGCTGCGCGTTGGCGTAGAAGCCGAGCACCAGGGAGATCGCCCCGAGCGCGCCGGGGAAGATCAGGCCCGGGCTGAAGAGCTCGATCGCGATGCCGATGATCCCCACCAGGAGCAGGAGGTAGGAGACGTTCGGGTTCACGATGATGTCGAGGAGCTGGTAGGTGAGCGGCATGTCGTGCTGCTCGATGGTCAGCCCCGTGGTGTCGAGCACCTGGGCCTTCGGGCCCCTGACGGTGAAGCCGTTGAGCTGGGTCAGGAGCGCGTCCTGGGTCGGCGCCACGAGGTCGATCAAGCCGGCGTGCTTGGCTTCGGCCGCGGTGACGTTGGTCGCGCTCGTCACCAGGCTCTGGGCCAGCTTCGGGTTGCGGCCGTGCACGGACGCCAGCGCCCGCATCGAGGCCGCCGAGTCGTTGACGATCTTCCGTTCGAGGTCCGACTCGCTGCCGGTCGCCGAGATCGAGATCGGCGTGGCCGAGCCGATGTTCGTCTCCGGCGCCATCGCGGCGACGTCCGCGGCCTCGGTGATGTAGGCACCCGCCGATGCGGCACGAGCGCCGTTCGGCGAGACGTAGACGACCACCGGCATTGGCGCCGCCTCGATGTCCTGCACGATCGCCCGCAGCGAGTCGATCAGCCCGCCGGGCGTGTCGAGGCGGATGATCGCGATCGTCGCGTTCTCGCTCGCGGCATCGTCGAGCGCGCTCGAGACCCAGCGCTGCGTGGCCGGGTCGATGTCCGCCTGGAGCTGGATGGAGTAGGCGATCCCGGCCGACGCGGTGGACGCCGCCGGGGGGGTCTGCGCGGGCGCCGTCGATGCCAGGAACGCAGCGCCCACCGAAAGCGCCAGCGCAGCAAGTAGGAGGCGAGCCCGCACCCCTCGATTATCCGCCTACGACGGCCGGGCGCACCGACCTCCTCGCCGAGTGGAGAATTTCGACGTCAGGGCTGGCGTTTTTCTCCACTCAGCGGGGGTCAGTTGGCGAAGCGCTGAATGTCGGCGGCGAGGGCCGGCTCGGACGTGTAGGGGCCCTCGTGGGTGTTCACGAGCTTGCCGGCGCTGTCGTAGATGAAGGTCGCCGGCAGGCCGACGAGGTGGTACGCCGACTTCACGCTCGCGCCAGGGTCGGAGTAGCTGGGGTAGGGCAGCGGGCGCTCGCCGAGGAACGTCTTCGCCGCGGCATCCTGATCCTGCGTGTCGATGCCGAGGAACGCCACCTTCGTGCCGAGCTTTGCCGCTGCCTGCTGGAGGTATGGGAATTCCTGCCGGCACGGCCCGCACCACGAGCCCCAGGCGTTGACGACCACCGGGGTCCCCTTCAGCTTTGCCAGCTCGGTGTTGAGGGCGTCAAGGCCGCCGGGAAGGATCGCGGGGCGAGCGCCGAAGTTCGTCTGCGTGTAGATGGCCGCGAGTGGCGCAGGCGCGGACTTGAGCGCCTTCGCGTAGTCCGGCGTGGGCGAGCCGGAGCCCGAGGACGCCCCGCATCCGGCGACGAGCGCCGTTCCGGCCGCGACGAGCAGGGCGAGCGCGCGCTGGCAACTGATGCGGTGGGCTTCCATCTGAGTGAGGCTGGTGGTACGTTTCCTGTCGGTCCCCAGTCCTATCTGGACCGCGGAGACCGTCGGCTCACCAGAGGGGTAACGCGAGGAGAGCCGCCGGGAACTCCATCGAGCTTACCGCGCTCCACGTCCGAACCCGGGCGCCCTGGAGCGCCTGAAGAGTCTCCATGTCTGAAAGATCCGGAGTTGCCGCGGGCAAGACCACGCGGCTTCCAAACGACGAGATTGAGCGAACGGCAAAGTTCGTTCGCGAGCCGATCCTCCTCGACGGCGAGGGCCCCGAGGACCTCGCCCCCGGGACGGCGCGCCGCCTGGCCGTGGACGCTGCCCTTGCCGAGCTCGACGCCGGCCTGGAGGCGCCCTCGATCGAGTGGCGTCGCCAGTACTCGCTGATGCTCGGCCTCGAGCGCCTGCTCGACGCCGAAGAGGCCACGCTGAACGACGGCGCCAAGCTCAACGAGCACCAGGTCGATGCTCTCTCGGGCACCCTGGCCGCGCTCGTCTCCGAGATCGAGGACCCCGGCTCGAACGGCCGCGGCAACGGCGCCAAGCGGGGGCCCGTGGATGCCGAGGCGGAGGTCGAATCGAACGGCACCAACGGCGCCTCGAACGGCGCCGCTGAGGCTGACGCCGACGAGGCCCTCGCCGAGGACGAGGAGCTCGCGCCGGACGAGGAGCCGCAGGACTGGGAGGAGCCGGAGTCCGAGGACGACGACGTCGTCGAGGATGCACCGGAGGATCCCGGCGCCA
>JAWVFM010000342.1:0-6272 GCA_033856015.1 Solirubrobacterales bacterium | reverse complement strand
GGGCAATCCGCCGCGTGTCTCCTACTCGCTGACGAGGAAGGGTGAGGCCCTCCAGCCCGCCATCCAGGAGCTCGGCGCCTGGGCGAAGCGGTGGAAGGCCGCGGGCTGAGGCGCGGCCGGTTTACTGCCGATCGCCTCAGGATCTCGGTCGGTTCTGCCGGGCTGCTTCTGGTTCTTGCCGGTGCCCTCTACGCCCCGGTCCTCGTTAAATGGGATCGCGGTGACGCCTGCCTCGCCAACGCGCCCATCTCCTTCGCCGGATCCTCAGGCGAGGGAAGCGGTTACTCGGAGGCGCTGACCGTCTGGCCACCGGGCGTCCGCTGTTCGGCGAGCGGGCCCAACGCGGTCCACCGATCCTATTTCGCCTACCAGCTGCCGTCGACGCTGAAGTGGGCAATGCTCGCAGCCCTTGCGTCCGCGGCCGCACTGCTCAGCGCCGGGTTGGTCGTGGCAATACGCCGGGTGCTGCCCGGAAGAGCCGGACTGAGCGGCGGCTGAGGCTCACCACTCCCGCGGGTTGCCCGCTGGGATTCGATCCTCGATCAGCACGGCCTCGGCCACCTCGACCGGCGGTCGGTCGGTGCTGGCCCAGAACTCGTCGAGAGCATCGGGGCCAAGGGCGCGGAACGCCGCTTCGACCGCTTCCAGATAGCTCGCGATCACGATCGCGTCCTCTGGCGGGTCCGGGGCGAAGTTGCCGGCCCTCGCCACGTAGGTGACGACCGTGTCCGGGCAGTTTCCCGTCGTCATTCGCACGTCGCGGGTGACGTCAGCCCGCTCGTAGCGCACCTCGCGCAGGTCCAGCCGATCCAGATCCGCCTCGGAAGCCCGGAGGAGCACGCCGTTGGGAGCGGGCGCGCCGGAGGTGGGCTCCAGGTTGAGGCCGATGCAGTGCGCGGGGATCGAGCCGTCAAGGGCTCGCGCAAAGGCCTTCTCGCTGGTCCGGTTGTCGCGCATAACCGACCAGCGCCGCCGCCAGCCCTCCAACCGCGCCTGGCCGATCACCTCCAGCCCTCTGCCCAGCGTGCCGCTGACGCTCGCCGGGCTTGCGAGTGACCCGTAGCCGAAGACGGCCAAGTCGCTCACCGCCGGGGCCGCCACGCGGGGTGGGGGCAGAGATTCCAGGCGGCGGGACAGCCGAAGCAGATGGAGCTGGTGGGCGTGTCCGTCGGCGTGAAGTCGCCGCCCCGGATGCGATCGATGAGACCGGCCAGTCGCTCCCGCGCGGCGGCAAGCTCGAGCGGCCCCATCGCCTCGACTACCGGGCTTGCCGGATCCTCGAGGAAGAGGTGGATCGCTCGCACTCCCAGCTCCCCCTCCTCGGCGGCCACGAGCGCGTAGAGCTCGCGCTGCGCTCGGTAACGGTCGGCGAGAGCGCTGGGAGGGCTGCCGTGCAGGGCATCCGTCTTGAAGTCGACGACGACCGGCCCCCGCGGCGTGCGCACGAGCAGGTCGATCTTGCCGCGGACGACGATCCCGCCCAGCGGGATCGCAAACGGCATCTCGGAGCGCGGCTCGCTGCCGCGAAGCTCCGCGAGCAGGTCGGATCCGAGCCAGCCCTGGACGAGGCCCAGCGCGCGGCCAGCCGCTTCGGAGTCCCCGTCGAGCAACCCCGCGAGGAGGCCCGGATCCGGTGCGTCCCAGTCGTTTCGCCCGCTCCATTCCAGGGCTGCGTGCACAGCGTTGCCGAACGCCAGCGAGCGCGCCCGAGGGTCGGCGGCGAGCGCGCCGTCAGCCTCCGGCTCCGGGAGCTCGTCCACGTTGTCACTGCGCGGGTCGTCCTCGCCGGCGCCCTCGTCAGAGAGCGCCAGCGCCCCCGGTGCCAGGCCCAGCACGCGCTCCGAGTAGAAGCGGTACCCGCAGCGCTCGTAGTCGGCCAACGACGAGTACGAGAGGTGCCCCACCGGGACCGCGCGAGCGGGCGGCTCGAGGTCCAGGCCCAGCGAGCCGGAGGCCTCGGGCTCCGCGGGTCCAGGCGAAGGGGCGAGGCGTCGCGCAAGGGACGCGGCGCGCGCTTCAGTCGGCTCGCTGATGCGCACCCGAAGCGGCGGCGCGGCGAGCTCGCCTGCCTCGCCGTTCCAACCCTGGGCGGCGAGCGCCGGGAGGAAGCGCCGGAGGGGGGAGTCGGTCGGCTTCGCCTCGTCGGCGGGCTCGAGGTCCGACGGCTTGAAGGTTCCGCTGAGGATCAGTCGCCGCTGGGCGCGCGTTGCGGCCACGTAGACCAGGCGACATCCCTCCTCGGCCTCCGCCGCCCGCTCGGCCTCGTGCAGGGGCTGGAGCTCCCAGAGGCCGAACGAAGCGGTGGTCGGGAAGACGAGGCGCATGCCGAACCGCCCTTCGCCGGGTTCCGAGCCGGCCTCGATCACCACGTCGCCGGGCCGGTACCCCGCCGTCAGCGAGCGTCCGAGGTCCGGGACCGCGACGACTGGGAACTCGAGGCCCTTGGCAGCGTGCACCGTCATGACCCGGACGCCGTCGTGCTCCTCCGCGTTCACGGCGGCCATGCCCTCGCGCTCGTCCCTGCGAGTGCTTGCCTCCGCGGCCGCCAGGAACCCGGCGAGGTCGCGACCCTCGTGGCGCTCGAACTCACGCGCCAGGCGCTTCAGCTTGCGGACGTTGGCCATCCGGGCGGCGCCGTTCGGGCGTGAGAGCAGCTCGAGGTCGTAGTCGAAGGCGCTCATCGCGCGCTCGATCAGCGCCTCGATCGTCACCACGGGCGCTTCGGCCCGGAGCCGAGCCAGCGTCGCGCAGAACCGCTCGAGCCTCTCGCCATCGGCTGCGGTGATCGAGTCGAGCCATTCGGGCTCCACCTGGGTGGGCTCCCGGCCGGCGCCGAAGCGCCAGCTCAGGGTCGGCCAGATGTGACGATTCTCAGTCGCGCCGCGTCGCAGCAGCCAGAGCGCGTCCGGGCTGACTCCGACGGCGGGGGAGGCGAGCGCGCCGAAGAGGAGCTCGTCGTCGAGCGGGTTCGAGATCGTCCCAAGGAGGCGAGTGAGATCCTCGACCTGCTGCTGCGACCAGTAGCCGCGGCCGCCGAGGACGTGTGGGTCGAGACCGAAGCGAGCGAGCCCCTGCTCGTAGGCGTCCACATGGGTGAAGGCACGAAGGAGAACGACGATCTCACCACGCCGCGCCTCCTCTGCGTCAACCAGCTCCCGCAGGCGCTCGGCAAGGGCTCGCGCCTCGGCGACGTAGCTCGGCGTGCTCTCCGACGGCGGCGGCTGGAGCGCGTCGGCTACGCCGAGCCAGTTGCGCGCCGTCTTGCCGCGTCCCTCGTCGAGCGTCAGGAGGAGCTCGGTGGGAGCTTCCTCGCCTGGCCTGCCGCCCGTCAGCGGAACGTAGGCGTCGCCGATCAGCGCCTTCCCGAGACGGTTGACGGTGTCCAGCACCTGTGGCGAGGAGCGGAAGTTCCCTCGCAGCGAGAGGACCTCGGTTTGGGGATCGGCCGCCGCCCGAGCACGCTCGGCTCGGAAGACCTCGAGATCTGCATTTCGGAAGCGGTAGATGGACTGCTGCTCGTCGCCGACGACGAAGAGCCTGGTGTCGGCGTCTCGCAGGGCCTCGACCAGCGCGAGCTGCACTCGGTTCGTGTCCTGGAACTCGTCGACCATCAGGTGGGTGAAGCGCCCACGCCAAGCGGCGCCAACCGCCGGTGAGTCGCGCAGAAGCCCCAGGGCAAGAAGCTCGAGGTCGGCGAAGTCGAGGGCCGAGCGGGCCTCCTTCATCGCCTCGTAGCGCGCCGAGAACGCCTCCAGCAGCCGCTCCAGTGCGGTTCGGGCTGCGATGGCGGCCGCTGCCTCCTCCTGGCTGAGCGGTGTCACCTCCTCGCCGTCCTTGCAGGTGCGGATGGGATCGGGCACGGCGGGAAGCCGTGGGGCTGCCATCCCCTGGCTTCGCAGACGCGCGTGCGCCGCGATCGTCATGTCGCCAAGCCGGTAGGGGCGGTACGCCGCGAGCGCCTGCGCCACGGCGCCGTCGGCGGCCTCGGCGACGTCGGCGAGCGCGTCGGTGATCGCGCGCTCGCGCAGCCGCCCCGCCTCGGACTCGGCGAGGACTCGAAACCGCGGGTCGAGTCCCGCTGCCAGCGGGTGGGCGGCGAGCAGTCTTCGGCAGAAGCCGTGGATCGTCATGACCCACGAGCGCTCGGTGGCGCGCGCCAGCGAGGCGAGCACCCGCGCACGGTGGGGATCGCCGGCGGCGCGAGCGCGGGCGGTCAACTCCCGGCGGACGCGCTCGCGAAGCTCCGCGGCCGCCCGCTCCGTGAACGTGAACGCCAGAACCTCCTCGACGGCGACGTCGTCCGAGGCCACCGCCTCGCAATAGCGCTCGACCAGCACGCGGGTCTTGCCGCTGCCGGCGCCCGCCTCGCAGAAGACATCGCGGTCGCGAGCCTCCACCGCCGCTCGCTGCTCCTCGGTGAGGCTCCTGGAGCCCTCGGGCTCGCCGGCCCAGACGGCTGCGAGTGCGGTGCTCACTCCCTGTCCTCGTCCTCGGTCTCGTCGACGCCGATCGCCCGCTCGAGCCGGCAGATGGTCTGAAAGGAGCAGTACTTCGGGCACCGGCCGCCCAGCGGGTCGCGCTTGATGTCGCCGCGGCGCATCCGCCCGTCGGCGTCCCTGGCCGCGGCGACCGCCTGCGCGACGCGCTCGGCGAACCCATCGGCGTCGCCGACGTCGGTGCGCACGAGCTCCAGCCCCTTGAGCCGCTCGTCGCCCGCCAGCGCGATGCCGCGTGGCCTGCGGTCCCGGTAGGCGCCGAGCGGCTGGTACAGGCCGGCGATCGGCTCGAGCTGCGCGAGCTCCTCGATCGCCTTCATGTAGAGAGGAATCTGCAGGACGCCGCCCTCGCCGAAGGCGGCGGATCCAGAGACCGTCGCGCCGCTCTTGTAGTCGCGAACAACGGCCCCGCGCCCGTCCGGGGCAACGTCGACGCGATCGACGATGCCGTGTAGTCGCAGCCCGCCGATGTCGAGCTCGCCGGCGTCACCCTCGCGGATGCCGAAGCTCCACTCGAGGAGATCGGGGCGAGGTCGCAGCTCGGTCTCCGACCTCGACTCGTCAGCGAGAAACGCGTTGACCTGGGCCCGCATGCGCGCCAGCCCGGCCCGTCGCTCCGGCGTCGTCGGCCCCTCGCCCGACTCGTCGTCGAGAAGCTCGGAGAAACGCTCCTGCCAGGCGTCCAGATCGCCGGGCCTCGGGATCGAGTCGCTGCCGGGAGCCTCGGCGTAGAGGCGTTCGAGCGCGGCGTGGACGACTGAGCCGAGCCAGAGCGGATCGCTCTCGGGCGCCAGGCGCACGGGGCTCAGCTCGTGGTCGACGAACCACTTGTAGGAGCAGCCGAGCCAGTTCTCCAGCGAGCCGGCGCTCTGGGCGCTGCGTCCCGTGAGCTCGGCGACGACGGCCTCTGAGCGAAGCGGGCCCGGGCGTTCCTCGCGACGTGCCTCGGCAAGCGCCGCGGCCCGGGCGCGGCCCCGCACCGTGAACGCCTCCGAGGCCGCCGGAACGACGCGCTCCAGGCCGCGCGTCCGGGCCTGGGGCGCCGAGCTCAGAAGGTCGAAGACCTCGTCCACGAACGGCGAGCGCCCCCGCGCCACGCCGTTCTCGTCGCTCGACTGCCAGCTCAGGTAGAGCCGGCTAAGCGGGCGCGAGACGCAGGCGTGGAAGAGGTAGCGCTCCTCGTCGGCCTGATCGCGCCGGCGCAGGGCGGCGATTCCGAGCGCGGCGCGGCGCTCCTCGCCGAGCAGGGGGTCGCGGTCGGGCCCGGCCGGGAACTCCCCGTCGTGCAGCGAGGCGCAGAACAGGTAGAGGGCGCGCGCGCCCCGCACGCGATACGGGCTGGCGATCCTCACACGCCCCTCCGCGGGCCCGCGCCATGCCGCGACGCTCGCTCCCTCGAGCGCCGCGATTGCATCCTCGACGTCCGGGGGCTCGCACCCCGGCAACCGGCCCACGGCGGCGAGCTCGGCCAGGAGCTCCGCCGCCGCCGCTCCGGCGCGAAGCTCGAGCGGCACCACCGGCGTGGGCGTCGTCGAGGCGGCTGCGCTCTCGGCGAGCGGCGCCTGCTCGCGATGCACGCCCTCGGCCACGGAGCGGGCAGCGCGCGCCAGCGCCACCAGGCGCTGCGCGGGGCTGGAGGCTTCCTGCAGGCGTAGGAGATGCAGCGGCGGATTCGACCAGCCGGCCGTGGCTTCGGCCGCGGTCCTGGCATCCCCTCGGCGGATGTCGCGTTCAACCCAATCGGCGATCTCAGGGGGCACGGACGGATCGCAGCGC
>JAWVFM010000341.1:0-2635 GCA_033856015.1 Solirubrobacterales bacterium | reverse complement strand
CTCCCGAGCAGACCAAGCACTGCCTCGAGCTCTGCGAGGAGTTCGGCCTGGTCGCGACCGCCTCATCCGACTTCCACGGCCCCACGCACAAGACCTTCTCGCGCTGGGGCGCGTACGACACCTACGGGCTCGGCGAGCCCCAGGTGCCGGCCAAGCCATAGGACCCTCGGCCTTAGCTCGCCTTCAGGCCCTGGCGCAACGATGGCGCCGTGAACGAGGTCGTGGAGGGCGGCGCCGGCGATGGCGCCGACGGCGAGGGGCCTGAGACGAATGGCCTCGCCATCGCGTCGATCATCGTCGGCATCTTCTGGCTCTTCGGGCTGGGCTCCCTCGCGGCGCTCTACCTCGGTCGTCGGAGCCTGCGTGAGATCGCGGCGTCTCCCCAGGAGTCCGAGGGCCGCACGCTGGCCCTCGCCGGGATTTGGATTGGCTTCGCCGGGCTGGTGGGGACGGGGATCCTCGCCGCCTTCATCGTCGCGTCGGCCGGCTCGGGCTAGCGCGGCGCGTAGCGGTGGTGGAGCATCAGCGAGTTCCCGTCCGGGTCGGTGAAGAACGCCATGTGGCAGACGCCCGAGTCGAGGATGTCGCCCATGAACTCCACGCCGCTCGTCTCGAGCTCGGCGCGCGCCGCCTCGACGTCGTCAACATGGAGCGCGATCGGGTGCGTATTCGCCTCGAACTCGCGGCCGACTGCCGCCGAGCTCAGCACGGAGAGCGTGAGGTTTCCCGTCTCGAACTCGGCCCCGTCGATCTGTCCATACTCGACCGAGCATGGCAGCCCGAGGACATCGCCGTAGAACGTCTTCGCCGCGTCGAAGTCGTCGACGAACACGGTCGCGAAGTCGACTCTCTTCACCAGTGATCCTGACGTGCTCATGCTGGCCGGCCTCCTGATCGGGGTCGCTGCTCGGGGGCGCCAACCTAGCGGAGCTCGCCCTGCGCACGCCATTTCGCTGCGGTTCGCCGCCGCCCGCCGGTGACGATCGGAGCGCGCTGGCGGAGCTCGCCCAGCAGGCGCACGCCGATCGCCGCCGCCTCCTCGCCCGGCCCCGCCTGCCCGGTTGCCGGCAGGAAGAACTCCACCCGCGTTCGCGGGCGCTTGGGGAACCGCGGGTAGTCCACGGAGCCGGTCACGGCCACGCAGACCAGGGTGGCCTCGGGAACGGCCAGGGCCAGGCGTCCCACGCCGGAGCGGGCGCGCAGCGTCCAACCTCGCGAGATCGTGCCCTCCGGGAAGATCCCGACGCAGGCGCCGTCGCGAAGCGCGGCCACGGCCGCATCGAGCGCGTGGGCGTCGCCCTTGCCGCGGTCGATCGGAATCTGCCCCATCCCGTCGAGGATTCGCCCGAGGCCGGGAACGCCCCAAAGGCTCGACTTGGCCAGCGCCCGGATCTGGCGTCGCCGGCGCGCTGCCACCCCGATGACCACCGGGTCCATGTAGCTGTCGTGGTTGCCGGCCAGGAGCACCGGCCCGGATTCGGGCAGCGCCTCCAGGCCGGCAACCTCGAGCCGGCCCCAGGCACTCGCCCACGGGCTGCAGGCGGCCATGGCGAAGCGGTACGTAGGGGAAGTCATTCTCTGAGGGGCTTTAGCCCCGAAAGCAGCACGTAAGGACGCCGAAGGCGTCCGCAAGTTATTCCGGTAGCACCGCTAAGCGGCGGGAATGAGATCGCGACTCTCGAGGTAGGCGATGATCGCCTGCGCTGACTCCTCGGGCGACTGGGTCTCGGTGTCGAGCACGAGCTCCGGGTTCTCCGGCGCCTCGTAGGGGTCCGAGACGCCCGTGAACTCCTTGATCTCGCCCGAGCGAGCCTTCGCGTAGAGGCCCTTGACGTCGCGCTCCTCGCAGACTTCGACCGAGGCCTTGATGTAGGTCTCGATGAAGCGGCCGTTCATCATGGCGCGCGCCTCGTCGCGGATCTCCCGGTAGGGAGAGATCGCGGCGGTGATCACGGGGACGCCGTTGCGGGAGAGCAGGTTCGCGACGAAGGCGATACGACGGATGTTGGTGTCGCGGTCCTCCTTCGAGAAGCCGAGCCCCTTCGAGAGGTTCTCGCGGACGATGTCGCCGTCGAGCACCTCGAGCTTCGAGCCGCGAGAGCGGAGCTCCCTGACGAGCAGGTTCGTGATGGTTGTCTTGCCGGCACCGGAGAGCCCGGTGAACCAGAGGCAGAAGCCGTTGTCCTCAGCCATCGGTGGCTGACTCCTTTCGGTATGAGTCGATCAGGATCTCAGCAACCTCGTCCCGGCTGAACTCGTGCGGAGGCTTCTCCCCGGCCTCCAGCATCTCCCGGACCTTGGTGCCCGAGAGGAACAGGTGCGACTCCTGCGGGTGCGGGCAGGTCTTCGCCGAGCCCATTCCCTCGCAGTCGTTGCACCAGAAGGTGTGCTCGAAGAACAGCGGCTGGATGCCAAGCTCGCCGACGTCGATGTCGTCGAAGATTCGCTGCGCGTCGTAGGTGCCGTAGTAGTCGCCGACGCCGGCATGGTCGCGGCCGACGATGAAGTGGGTGCAGCCGTAGTTGCGGCGAATGATCGCGTGCAGGACCGCCTCGCGCGGGCCCGCGTAGTGCATCTTCGACGGGTTGACGCCGAGGATCACGCGGTCCTGCGGGTAGTAGCGCTCCATCAAGAC
>JAWVFM010000340.1:0-5565 GCA_033856015.1 Solirubrobacterales bacterium | reverse complement strand
GCCCGCGCAACCCTACCCGTCTCCGGCCGGGCCCCGGAGCCCGTCGCGCGCCGCGTCGATCTCCAGCCGCGACTCCTCGAGGTCGAGCTCGCGCTCGACGAGCCGCATGATGTCGTCGGGGATCTCGCCGCGGACCGGCTCGGCGCCGAGCTCGGCAACGCGGGCGGCGGACGCATCGGAACGGGCCAGGGCGCGAACCCTCTGGCCCTCCGCGACCAGGCGGGCGATCAGCTTGCCGCCGATGAACCCCGAGCCGCCGGTGACGAACGCGGTCATCGACCGGACCCTACCTGGGCCGCGTCGAATAGCCTGGCGCCGTGGCGAAGGACCTGAAGCTCGGCCTGCAGACCGGCTACTGGGCGGGCGGCCCGCCGCCCGGTATCGAGGCCACGATCGCCGAGGCCGAGCGCCTGGGATTCGACTCGGTCTGGACAGCGGAGGCCTACGGCTCGGACTGCCTGACGCCGCTCGCGTGGTGGGGCGCGGCGACCGAGCGGATCAAGCTCGGCACCGCCATCGTGCAGATGTCCGCGCGACAGCCGGCCGCGACCGCGATGGCGGCGATGACCATGGACCACCTCTCGGGCGGACGGTTCGTCCTCGGTCTCGGCGTCTCGGGGCCGCAGGTCGTCGAGGGCTGGTACGGCATGCCGTTCGCGAAGCCGCTGGCGAGGACGCGCGAGTACATCGGGATCCTCCGCGACATCTGGGCGCGCCGGGGGCCGGTGACCAACGGCGGGCCTCATTACCCGCTCCCGATCGAGGGCGGCACCGGCCTCGGCAAGCCGCTGAAGGCCTCGATCCACCCGCTTCGCGAGGACATCCCGATCTTCCTCGGCGCCGAGGGCCCGAAGAACATCGCGCTGTGCGCCGAGCTCTGCGACGGCTGGCTCGCGATGCTGCTCTCCCCCGAGCACATGGACCCCTACCGCGAGGCGCTCGCCGAGGGCTTCGCTCGCGAGGGCGCCAGGCGCAGCTTCGACGACTTCGAGGTCGCGGCGACGGTGCCGATGATCGTCACGGACGACGTCGACGGCGGGATCGACTCGCTGCGCCCCTACTACGCGCTGTACTTCGGCGGGATGGGAGCTAAGGGGAAGAACTTCCACGCGAACGTCGCCATCCGCATGGGCTACGAGAGCGAGGTCGCCGAGATCCAGGACCTCTACCTCTCCGGCAAGAAGGACGAAGCCTGCGCGGTGCTTCCGAGGCAGCTGGTCGAGGAGCTCTCGCTGGTCGGGCCCGCCGAGAAGATCCGCGACGACGTGGAGCGCTGGCGCGAGTCGATCGTGACGACGCTCCTCGTCGCCGGCGACGCGCCGACCCTGCGGACGGCGGCCGAGGTAGTCCTCGGTTGACGCTCAGATGACCGACCTCCTCGTTCGCCGCGACGACCTGCGCGAGACCAGGATCGCCGAGACGCCGCGCCCGAACATCGAGGACGGCCAGGCGCTCCTGCGGGTCGACCGCTTCGGCCTGACCGCCAACAACGTCACCTACGCGGTCTTCGGCGAGGCGATGTCCTACTGGAGCTTCTTCCCCGCCGAGGTGGGCTGGGGGCGGGTGCCGGTCTGGGGGTTCGCCGACGTCGAGGAGTCGCTGCACCCCGACGTGGACGTCGACGGCCGGGTCTACGGCTACCTCCCGCCGTCGTCGTACGTGGTGGTCACGCCGGGCGATGCGGATGCGCGCGGGTTCGTGGACGCTTCGGCGCACCGAAAGCCCCTCCCCTCCGCCTACCAGCGCTACCTGCTGTCGGACGAGGATCCGTTCTACTCGGCCGCCACCGAGGACCTGCAGATGCTCCTGCGGCCGCTCTTCTTCACGTCGTTCCTGCTGGCGGATGACCTGCTCGACGGTGGCCTGGACGGGGCCCGCACGGTGGTGATCTCGAGCGCCTCCTCGAAGACCGCGATCGGCACGGCCTTCGTCCTCGCCGAGCAGGGCTCGGGCGAGGTCGAGGTGATCGGGCTGACCTCGGCGCGAAGCATCGACTTCGTCGAGGGGCTCGACACCTACGACCGTGTGGTCGCCTACGAGGACGTGGGCTCGATCACCGCTGGCAGCGCCGCGTACGTCGACATCTCCGGCGACGGCGCGATCCGCCGCGCCGTTCACGCTCATTTCGGGGAAGCGTTGCGGGCGAGCGTCGCCGTGGGCGCGACCGCCTGGGAGGAGCTCGGCGCCGGCGAGGGCGAGCGGCCGGGGCCGACACCTCGGTTCTTCTTCGCCCCGGACCGGGTCACGAAGCGAAGCGCCGACTGGGGACGCGCCGGCCTCGAGGAGCGCGTCGCCGGCTCCTGGCAGCCGTTCGTGGAGTGGGTCGCCACATGGCTCGAGGTGGAGAGCGCGGACGGGTTCGGCGCCGTCCAGAAGACGTATCTCGACCTCCTGGAGAACCGCGTCGGGCCGCGCGTCGCCCACGTCTTCTCTGTCTGAGGCAGCTACGCTTGGCCCACAACTGAATAGAGACTGGGGGCGATCCAGATTCGACGTGAAGCTGTTCCGCCTCGATGTCGCGAGTCGAGGACCCGGGTTGGCCTCGTAAAAAATCCCCGGAACCCATAAGTGCGGACTCTCATGAGTTCGCCCTCGCTGCCTAGGTAGTGAGGGAGTCGTGCCGGATAGCCCGCGATCCGGATTTGCGGCTTCAGAAAGCGGGCTAACCCCGATGGCAGGACCCTTGGCCTGACGGGGACATTCACAGGAGGGTGTGGCGCCGGCTACGTGCCCCGCGGATCGACCGATCCGGTTGCCGAGATGAGACTCCGTCGGGAACGCTCGTAGGACGCATCGAGGCAGGCTTCGCGGACGCCGGGGCAGTGCCGGCCGCCTCCACTGTGAGCGTTCAGGAGTTCGACGTTGTCGTGGTCGGCGCCGGGTCCACCGGCGAGGTCTGCGCCGGGCGGCTTGCCGACGGCGGCCTCGCCGTGGCGATCGTCGAGGACCACCTGGTCGGCGGCGAGTGCTCCTACTACGCGTGCATGCCCTCGAAGGCGCTCCTGCGCCCGGGCGAGCTCCTTGCCGAGGTCGCCCGCGTCCCGGGCGCTGCCGAACGGCTCGAGTCGACCGATCCCGACGCGAAGGCCACGTTCCAGCGTCGTGACGAGGTGGTTTCGAACCGCGACGACTCCGGTCAGCTCCCGTGGCTCGAGAAAAAGGACATCGCGCTCTTTCGCGGCAAGGCGCGGCTCACCGGCGAGCGCGAGCTGAGCGTTGACGGCGAGGACCTCAGGGCCCGGAAGGCCGTCGTGATCGCCACCGGATCGCAGGCGGCGATCCCGCCGATCGAGGGCCTGCCCGAGGCGGAGCCGTGGACGAACCGCGAGGCGACCTCCGCCGAGGAGGCCCCCGCCACGCTCGTGGTCCTCGGGGGCGGAGCGGTCGGCTGCGAGCTCGCCCAGGCCTACGCGTCGCTGGGCTCCGAGGTGACGCTGATCACGGATGGGGACCGGCTCATCGCGCGGATGGAGCCGTTCGCCGGCGAAGAGGTGCTCGCCGGGCTGCGCGACCACGGCGTGGAGGTCCGCCTCGAAGTCGAAGCCAAGCGCGTCACGCGCGGCGAGCGCATCCGGGTCGAGCTCGCCGACGACGACGCCGTTGAGGCCGACCAGCTGCTCGTGGCAGCGGGGCGCCGGGCCAGGACCAAGGACATCGGCCTGGAGTCGGTGGGGGTCGAGGTTGACGGCTACCTCGAAGTCGACGACCACATGCGGGTCGGCGGACGCGATTGGCTCTATGCGGTCGGCGACGTGAACGGGCGGGCGCTTCTGACCCACATGGGCAAGTACCAGGCGTGGGTGTGCGGCGAGCACGTGCTCGGGAACCGCGACGCCGCCGTGCGCGACTTGGGCGGCCCGCCCCAGGTGCTCTTCACCGATCCTCAGGTCGCAGGCGTGGGCCACACGCTCGCGTCGGCCCGCGAGGCGGGGATCGACGCCCGCGAGGTCGACGTCGAGACCTCGCTCACCGCGGGCGCCAGCTTCGTCGGGCGCAACACCAAGGGCACGACACGCGTCGTCGTGGACGAGTCCCGCGGCGTGATCGTGGGCGCCACGTTCGTCGGCCCCGAGGTGGCCGAGTGGCTGCACGCCGCGACGATCGCCGTCGTCGGCGCTGTGCCGCTGACGCAGCTTCGCCACGCGGTTGCCGCCTACCCGACCCGCAGCGAGGTCTGGCTGAAGCTGCTCGAGGCTTACGGCCTGTGAGCCGCCGCAGCCTCTGGGACTGGGTCTAGACCTTCACGTGCGACTTCAGCTGGCCCAGGAAGTCGCCGGGGAAGCCCGGGATGCCGTCGAGCTCGTCGAGCGAGCTGAAGCTGCCGCGATGCTCGCGCTCGGCGAGAACGCGGCCGGTCTGGGTCACCGAGAGCCCGAGCGCTCGCAGGTCCTCGTAGCTCGCTGAGTTGATGTCGAGCTTTGCGCCGGCGGGCAACGTCGGGGTGACGGCCTGCGGCTCCGGCTCGGGCTGAGGCGGCTCCGGAGCCGGCTCGGGCTCGGGCGGGGTCGGTGGGGGCGGCTGGGGCTCTGGCCCAGGGGTCGGATCGGGCACCGGAATTGGAGGGGCGGGCTCGGGCCCGCTCGGGCCCGGGACGCTGGGCGGCGGGCCTGGTTGCGGGACAGGGGGCGCAGTGCCGGGGCCGATTCGCGTCACGGCCGCCCGCGCGCGCTCCTCGGCTGCCACGGCACGATTCTCGGCTTCGGAGATCCGATCGAGGATCTCGCGCAGGCGGCCCTCGCGCTCGAGCTCCGCGGCCTTCAGCTCCGCGAGGCGCTCGGCGCGGTCGGCGCGAGCCTCCGCCTGCGCAGCGCTCTCCTCGACCTCCTTGAGCCGCTGCGCGGCGCGCTCGAGAGCCTCTCCCATCCCGCGTTCCGCCTCGGCCAGGCGCGCCTCTGTCGCCTCCAGCTCCGCGGCGAGCTTCTCCTCCTCGGCGCGGCGCTTCGCCAGCTGCTCCTCGGCGGCCTCGAGCTCCGCGAGGAGCGAGCCCTCCGGGGGCGGCGGAAGCGCCGAGTGCGATGCCTCGACCCGGTGATCGGCCTCGCCGTGGAGCCGGAGGGCGTCGCGAACCCGGCGCTCGGCCTCCGCCTCGACGCGGTCCTCGGCGTCAGCTGCCGCGGCGGTGTCTGACTCGTGCGTTTGGGTCTCGGTCAACTTCGTCTCCTTCGCAGCGAGCTTTTCCTGTCGCTTCGCCTTGCGGGCGGCGCGTCTGGCCTCGCGCTTCGACAGCGGCGCCTCGGCCCGGGGAGCCTCCCCGGGCTGATCGTCCGCGACTGCGTCCTCTGTTTTCGCCAGTTCGTCCATCTCGAAGAGCGGTGCCGCTCCCATCCTGCCACGCGCGGCGGAGGCCAGAGCTTGCGGCCTCGGCTCGAGCCCGTCTAACGCTCGCGCGCGCGCAGCTCGCGGTCGATCTCGCGGCTCATGTCGCGGTCGCGCAGCTCGCGGCGGCGGTCGCGTTGCTCCTTGCCCCGGGCGAGGGCGATCTCCACCTTCGCCCGGGTTCCCTTGAAGTAGATCCGGGTGGGCACGAGGGTCCAGCCGCGCTCGGCCACCTTGCCCGTGAGGCGC
>JAWVFM010000339.1:0-3206 GCA_033856015.1 Solirubrobacterales bacterium | reverse complement strand
GGCGGTGGCCGACGACCTCGAGGCGCTCGACGCATACTCGCGGACGGTCGCCGGGGTGGCCGAGCGGCTCGCGCCGTCGGTCGTGAGCCTGCGGATCACGCGGCCGACGCGCCGCGGCCGGATGCCGGCCGGAGCGGGCAGCGGGGTGGTCATATCCGCGGACGGCTTCGTCCTCACCTCTGCCCACGTCCTGAGCGGCGGGCGTCGCGGTGGGCGGGCTGCGTTGACCGACGGCCGCGAGCTCGGCTTCGAGGTCGTGGGGCGGGACCCGCTCTCCGACCTCGCCGTACTGCGAGCCGACGATGGCGGGCTCACTCCTGCCGAGCTTGGCGACGCAGACCTGCTCCGCGTGGGCCAGCTGGTTGTCGCGATCGGCAACCCGCACGGCTTCGCCGGCTCCGTGACCGCCGGCGTGGTCTCCGCGCTCGGCCGGGCGCTGCCGGCGCGCGCCGACCGCGGGCGACCCACGCGGATCATCGACAACGTCATCCAGACCGACGCGGCGCTCAACCCCGGAAACTCAGGCGGAGCGCTGGTGGACGGGCGCGGGCGAGTCGTCGGCATCAACACGGCGGTCGCCGGCGTGGGCCTTGGCCTCGCGGTCCCGGTGAACCCCGCGACAAGGCGCGTCATCGCCGCCCTGATCCGGGAGGGCCGGGTCCGCCGCGCCTTCCTGGGCGTGGCCGGAGGCCCGCGGCCCCTGCCGCCGCGTGCGGCGTCGGCGCACGGACGACGCGCCGCGGTCGAGGTGCTCGAGGTCGTCGAGGACAGCCCGGCGGGAACCGCCGGAATCCGGCCGGGCGACCTCATCCTCGAGCTCGACGAGCAGGCCATCGAGAGCGCCGGCGACCTGCAGCGCATGATGGTCGCCGAGCTCATCGGTCGCCGGGTGCGCGCCCTGGTCTGGCGCTCGGGTGAAGAAATCGACCTCGAGGTCACGCCCGCGGAGCTCGAATAACCGCTGAGGGCCTGCGGGGATGCTCAAGGTCGGCTAGCGCCTGCCGATGGCCTAGGCGTAGATGTCTGCAGCGAGTTCAGAAAGAGGCCCACGCACGTGAGAAGTGCCCGGCTGCTCGCCATCGCCGTCGCATTGGTACTGGTCGCTCCGGCGGTGGCTCAAGCCTCCTCGCCCGTGAGCAGGCATCTCGCCGATGCGCGTAGCGCCCTGGCAGCCGCCCGCGGCGCCGCGCTCGACGGTCGCGGCCCCGCGGTCTCCAACCACGTGACCCAGGCGCTGCACAGCGCCCGCCTTGCACGGAAGGCCGCCAACGCGCTGGCATCACGCAAGGATCGCGCCCGTGCGCTGCAACAGGTCGCGGCCTTCGACGACGCCGGGCTTGGCGCCTTCGCAGGCCTTCTGGACCGGGTTCCCGTCTCCGTTCAGGACGAGGTGGCGCAGGGGCTGGCCGACAGCGCGGCTGCCCGTCAGCAGGTCGTGGACCTCCTGACCCAGCTTGCCGTCGACCTCCCTGAGCCAATGCGCTCGGAGCTCCTCGACGCCGTGGCCGGCTTCGAGTCCGACGGCGACATCCAGGCGCTCCTCGACGCTCTCGCGAGCGGCGATCTGACCGGCTCGGTCCAGGAGCTCGTCACCCAGCAGCTCGACGACCTCTCGACCGAGCTGAACGACCTTCTCGATGAGTTCCAGACGTTCGCCGGACAGCTCCCGCCGGACGAGGCGGCTCAGCTCCAGCAGGCGATCGCCCTGCTCCGCGCCGAGCTCGCCGATGCCGGCTCCTCGCTCGAGGACCTCCTGGTCGCGATCCTCGCAGGCCTGCCCGAGGGCGACCTCGGGTCCCTCTGCGAGCTCCTCGGTCAGCTGCCGGTGCAGCTGCCGATCGATTTCTGCCCGGCAACCTGACGCCGTACTGCCGTCCGGGCGGTGTGCGAACATACGTTCGTGCGCTGGAAGAACCTAGAGGAAGGAGAGAGCACGCAAGGGCGGCTCGCCGGACTGGGTGAACCGGTGGTGCGCACCTTCGACGCTCCCGAGGCGCTCGGCATCCGCTTTCACGAGGTGCAGGCGCGCTCGGCCCTGAACAGGGTTCCGCAGAGCTCGAGGATGCCGTTCCGCTGGACGATCAACCCATACCGCGGCTGCACCCATGCGTGCGTCTTATCTATTGCTTCGCCCGGCCCACGCACAAGTACCTCGATCTCAACGCCCGTGAGGACTTCGAGCGGGAGATCGTCGTCAAGGTCAACGTGCCGGAGCTCGTCCGCGCCGAGCTCCGGCGGCCGTCTTGGGGTGGGGAGCACGTGGCGCTCGGGACGAACACGGACCCCTACCAGTGGGTCGAGGGCCGCTACCGGCTGACGCGCGGCGTCTGGGAGGCGATGCGGGACTTCTCGAACCCGTGCTCCGTGCTGACCAAGTCCCCGCTGCTCCTTCGCGACCTCGACCTGATGAAGGAGCTCAGCGAGCGCACCGACTTCGTCGCCAACCTGTCGATCCCGACTCTGGACGAGAAGGCCTGGCGGGCGAGCGAGCCGCACACGCCGCACCCCCGGAAGCGAATCGAGGCCGTCGCGGAGCTCAGCCGGGCCGGCATCGCGACGGGCGTGCTGATCGCGCCGCTCATGCCCGGCATCAACGACTCCCCGGCGCAGGTCGAGGAGTTGCTCGGGCTTCTCGGCGAAGCTGGGGCGCAGTCGGTCGGCGGCGTCGGCCTGCACCTGCGCGGCGAGGTCAGGGGCATCGTCTTCGACTGGCTTCGCCAGTACCGGCCCGATCTGGTGCCGCGCTACGAGGAGCTCTACGCGCGCGGGGCCTACCTGCCGGCGGGCGAGCGCTCGCGGCTGGCCGCGACGGTCCGCTCGGGCTCCCGCGGGCTCGGTGTGCGCGGCGCAGGGGGGATGCGGCGCCTCGACAGCAGGCGCTCCCAGGCGGCCGAGCCGCGACCAAAGGCCCCGCCGGCCGCCCAGCCGAGCCTCTTCTAGCCGGTCACACCTGAGCCGGTCAGGGCTGCGGGGTCGTGGCGGCGGGAGCGCCGGCTCGGAGCTCGGCGCGCTTGATCTTCCCGCTCGCGGTCTTCGGCAGCGCGTCGACGAACTCGACGATGCGCGGGAACTTGTAGGGGGCGGTGATCGCCTTGACGTGGTCCTGCAGCTCCGTCGCCAGCTCCGGCGAGCCCTCGCCCTCGCGGAGCACGACGATCGCGCGAACCACCGCGCCACGCTCCGGGTCCGGCGCGGGCACCGCCGCG
>JAWVFM010000338.1:0-2698 GCA_033856015.1 Solirubrobacterales bacterium | reverse complement strand
TGGTCGATGTCGGCGTCCCCGGCGTCGGCGATCGCCTGCTTGACAGGCGCGACGATCCGGTCGAGCAGCCCGGAGGTGAGCTCGGCGAGCTTGGCCCGCGTGAGCTTCATCTCGAGGTGCTTCGGCTGGCCCTCGACGGCCGTGATGAACGGCAGGCTGATCGACGTCTCCGGCGCGGCGGAGAGCTCGATCTTCGCCTTCTCGGCAGCCTCGTAGAGGCGCTGCAGGGAGGGCTTGTCGGCAGAGAGGTCGACTCCCTGGTCGCGCTTGAACTCGGCGACCATCCACTCGACGATTGCCTTGTCCCAGTTGTCGCCGCCCAGGTGGTTGTCACCCGAGGTCGACTTCACCTCGAAGACGCCGTCGCCGATCTCGAGGATCGAGACGTCGAACGTCCCGCCGCCGAGGTCGAAGACGAGGATCGTCTGGTCGGCGCCCTCCTTGTCGAGGCCGTAGGCCAGAGCGGCCGCGGTGGGCTCGTTGATGATCCGGACGACGTTGAGGCCGGCGATCTTGCCGGCGTCCTTCGTCGCCTGGCGCTGGTCGTCGTTGAAGTAGGCGGGAACGGTGATGACGGCCGAGTCGACGGTGTCGCCCAGCTTCGCCTCGGCGTCCGCCTTCAGCTTTTGCAGGATCATCGCCGAGATCTCCGGCGGGGAGTGGAGGTCGCCGCGCACCCTGACGCGCACGTCGCCGTTCGGGCCGGCCTCGACCTCGTACGGGACGATCGTCTCCTCCTCCTTGACCTCGCCCTCCTTGCGCCCCATGAAGCGCTTGATCGAGAACACGGTGTTCTCCGGGTTCATCACGGCCTGGCGCTTGGCCACGGTCCCGACGAGGCGCTCGCCGGAGTCGGTGAACGCCACCACGGACGGCGTGGTGCGGCCGCCCTCGGCGTTCTCGAGCACGGTGGGCTCGCCGCCTTCGAGAATGGCCACGCAGGAGTTGGTAGTGCCCAGGTCGATGCCGATTGTCTTTGCCACAGATTGCTCCTTGGTCTATCTAAAAATCTAAGCGAGAGAGTAGCAGATCGTCCACGGCCGGACAAGGCGGAGCGTGGCCAGGGCGTCGCCCGGCGAGTCGTTCTGGGCGGGTATGTGGGAGGAGCTCGCCGGGGGCCCTCGCGGCGAGCGGACCTGCGGAGCGGCTAGCCGCTGCCCGTGGAGCTCGAGGTCGAGCCGGAGCTCGCGGCGGAGCACTTCGTCGAGGCAGCCGTGATCGGCGCGCTCGCGGAGCTGGATGAGGTCGCCGAGCCGGAGGACCCGCCGGAACTGCCGCCCGAGGTCGAGCTGGTCGGCGGCGCCAGGCCAAGGTAGTTCGCGTTGCGCGCGACGAAGCTCGCCACCTCGAGGGCCTCGTCGCCCTCGAGGATCCCGCGCGGCATCCGGCCGCCCTTGCCGTAGGTGATGGCCTGGAGGACGCGGGTGCAGTTGCCGTCGACCGTCGTCTGGCTGGCGAGTGCGCCGCCTGCGAGGAGCACGTCGAGGTTCGGGCCCACGACGCCGTCGGTGCCCCCCGCGGCGAGCGTGTGGCAGGTCCCGCAGTTGGTCTGGAAGAGGTGCTGGGCATTCTGGTCCGACGCGGCGATCGGCTTGATCGAGGCGCCGTTGCTGCCCGTCCCGTTGATGGCCAGGAACGGGATCACGATCGCGAAGACCACCGCGAATGTCCCGAAGATCTGGATGGCGGGTTTGCTCATGGCTCAGGCGCCGGCGCGAGTCGCCAGGCCGGCGCGGGGATACTACCGCCGGGTCACTGCGCGATGCTCAGGGTGCGGGAGAGGGCGGCGCCGAGATGCTCAGGGTGCTGAACAGCCCGGCGTGGTCGGAGTCCCAGAAGCCGTTCGCGGGCTTCAGCCCGGTCACCGAGGAGTTGAGGAGCTTCACGCTCTTTGGGCTGTCGGTCAGGACGTGGTCGACCTGATGGTCGAAGTCGTCCGGACTGCCCTGCTCGTCCGTGAGGATGTCCGACTTCAGGCAGCAACCGAGCGGGTTGCCCGTGCTCCGCTCCACGTAGCCGGCGTGCAGCAGCGAGTTGTAGGCGAGGCGATCGCCGCCGCTCACGGTGTTGTCGTCGGAGTTGAAGTCGCCGACGAGGACGGTCGGGAGCTTGCCCTCCACGTAGGGCGGCTTGATCACCTTCACCAGCTCCTTCGCCTGGGCCTGGCGGATCGCCGGGTCCCCGAACGCCTCCAAGTGAGTGTCGACGAAGCGGAACTTCGGCGAGTTGCGGACCTTGACGTCGGTGCTCAGCCAGCCGCGAACGACGTGGACCGTCACCAGGCCGCCGACCTGCGGTGAGTAGAGCGTGTGGTAGTGGCCGGTCTGCACGTTTGACGTCTTGACGGACTTGCCGACCTTGGCGAGGATGACGTCGCGCATCGTCAGGCGGTCGTTCTCCTCGCCGTTGCTGTTGACGCCGGGGAGGTCGCCGTCGCCGGCAACGCCGTTGTAGTCGGCAGGTGCCTCGAAGTCGAACTCCTGGTTCGACTTCACCTTGCGGTAGCGGTCCTTGCCCTTGTTGAGCTGGGCGAGGAGGAGCTTCAGGTAGTTGTAGCGGACGTTCGAGGCCGTGAAGCTGCAGTCGAACGGCGGCTTCGAGTCGACCGAGTCACCCGTGCATGAAAACGGCGCAGCGTCGTTGAGCGGCCCCTGACGCCACTCGGCGACCTCCTGGAGCCCGACGAGGTCGGGCTTCT
>JAWVFM010000337.1:0-5721 GCA_033856015.1 Solirubrobacterales bacterium | reverse complement strand
CGGCCGCGGCCTCGGCCACGGCCGGGTGCGTCAGGAGCGCCGACTCCACCTCGAAGGGCCCGATCCGGTAGCCCGACGAGAGGATCAGGTCGTCGGCTCGGCCCTCGTAGAAGAGGTAGCCGTCGGCGTCGGCATGCACGACGTCACCGGTTGGCCACCACTCGCCGTCGAATGGCTCCGAGTCGAGGTAGCGGGAGAAGAAGGTCGGGCACGTGGAGACGCGAAGCTGGAGCTCTCCGTCCGCGATCCGGGTCTCGATGCCGGGCAGCGGCTTGCCCATCGAGCCCTCACGGACGGGCTCGCCCTCCAGGTTGCCGGTCACCTGGCCGGTCTCGGTCTGACCGTAGCCGTCGGCTATCTCCAGGCCGAGGGCGGCGCGGAACGCCTCGATCACCTCGGGGTTGAGCGGCTCGCCGGCCGAGACCATGCGGCGCATCTCCGGCAGCGGCCGGAGCGTGGTTCGCTTGGCGAGCATCCGGTACTCGGTCGGCGCCTGGCAGAGCACGTTGACGTGCTCGCGCTCGCAGGCGTCGAGTCGCTCGGTGGGATCGAAGCGTCCCTCGTGAAGCAGCGCCGCAGCGCCGCAGAGCCACGGCGCGACGAAGACGTTGCGGGCCGACTTCGACCAGCCGGTTGCCGTGGTGCACCAGACGAGCTCGCCCGGGCGGGCGCCCAGCCAGCGAGTTGCCTGGGTGCGCTGGCCCTCGAGGTAGCGCTGCGCGTGAACGGCGGCGCGCGGCTCGCCCGTCGTCCCGGACGTGAAGACGATCAGCGCCGGGTCCTCCGGAGCGAGATCGGCCGGATCGGCCGGGGGCGCCTGCGGGCTCTCCTCGTCCATCGTCGCCGCGACCTCGGCGAGGGTCATCCGCTCGACCTCCCCGCCGAGGTTGGCGAGGAGCTGGGGCTCGCCGACGCACAGCCGCGGATTCGTCGCACCGGCGCGGAGCTCGAGGTCGCTGCGCCGGAGCTGCGTGTTGCACGGCAGGACCACCGCGCCCATGCGCCAGCAGGCAAGCAGAGTGAGCGCCCACTCGATCCGGTTGCCGACGAGCGTCATGACGACGTCGCCGCGGCGGACGCCGCGTGCCGCGAACGCTCCTGCGAGGCCGGAGCTGCGCGCGATGAGCTCGCCAAATGCCCACACGCGCCGCTCGCCGTCCGCGGAGATGGTGACGAGCGCCGGCTGCGAGGACGGGTACGCCTCCAGGACGTCCTCGACGAAGTTCACCGCAGGAAGATCCGCGGCAGCGTCAGCGGCCGCTCGCGCACCGCGTGGCCCAGAAGCCGAGCCACCTCGCGGTACGTCCCGTCGCGCGGGACCTCCGCCGAGAGGTCGCGAAGCCATGTGCGCGGCAACCCGAAGCGAACGAGGCCGTTCGACACGTCCACCAGGTCGGCGCGGCGGGTCAACTCGACCTCCGCTCCGAGATCCCACTGCGACCGCAGCTCGTGGTGACGCTCGATCGCGTCCGCGCAGAGCTTGGTCCGCTCGGTGCTCCAGCCGTGCTTGGCGACAAGCTCGGAGGCGAACTCGGCGCCGTCCTTCACGTACACGCCGCCGCGAGAGATCGAGTCGTAGAGGCCAAGGTCGTGGAGAAACCCGGTGACGAGCAGCACCTCGCGGTCGACGTCGGCGCCGCGACGCGCGGCAAGCTCGCAGGCGGTCCGGAAAACGCGAACGCCGTGGCGCTCCATCGGCCCGTCGGTCTCGCCGCTCGCCTCTCGAACGGCGGCGAGCGCATCCACCTCGGCGCTCGTCTTCACCGCCGAATCGGCGCTTGGGCTCGTCAGGCTCATGACGCCATACTGCCGCAGCGCGGCCGCGGTTTGCTCAGTCGCCGTCGGTGGAACTCCCGTAGGTGATGCTCTGGCTAGGGATGGCCGCTGTTCTCGCATCGTCTGCGGCCTACAACGCAGGCGTCGTCCTCCAGGCGCTCGACGCGCGCGAGCAGCCCGACGACTGCGGGCTGAAGGTGACGCTCCTGCTGCGGCTGCTGCGCCGCCGGCGCTGGCTCATCGGGACCTTCCTCAGCATCGGCGCCTTCCCGCTCCAGGTGCTCGCCTACGCGCACGCGCCGCTCACGGCAGTGCAGCCAGGCCTGGCCGCAGGCCTCGTGCTCGTCCTGATTCTCGGCGCGCGCTACATGGAGGAGCCGATCCGCAAACGCGACTATGCGGCGGTCATCGCGATCGTCGGCGGGCTCGCCCTGATCGCGGGTGCGGGCCCGGCTCGCAGCCTACCGTCGCGCGGTGGCGCCGTGCCGCTTGTGGTGATGGCGCTCCTCGGGCTGGGAGTGCTCGCCCCGTATGCGCTCCGGTCGCGGACGCGGAGCATGGCGACGGTCTTGATCGCGAGCTCGGGTCTCGCCTTCGCCTGGAACGACCTTGCGACCAAGCTCTTCAGCGACGGCCTCGCCGCAAGCACCCTCGCGATCGCCGGCGGCTGGCTGCTTGCGGTCGCGGCCTCAGCCGCGATCGCAACGCTGAGCGAGATGACCGCGTTTCAGCACGCGTCGGTCCGCAGGGTCGTCCCGGCCGTCTACGTGCTGGAGACGATCATCCCCATCGCGTTCGCTCCCCTGATGCTGCGCGGGGACGCGGGGATCCACGCAGGCGACGCGGCGCCGATCGGCGCCGGACTGGTCCTCGTCGTCGCCGGGGTGGTGGCGCTGGCGTCGAACGCCACCGTCATGAGCTTGATGTCCCCGGTCCAGGCCGGGCGAAAGGCCGCCGAAAAGCTCAGCGAAGCCCGAGCAACGCGGTCGCGCCGAACGCCGCCAGGAGAAGCCCCGCCGAGAGCGCCAACGTCGCAACGACCCGACGCCACCGTGTCCGCAGCCAGTCTCCCGCCCGTCGCACCGCGCCCGCGGCGCGCGCTCCGCCGACGGTCAGGGCGCCGACCACCACCAGGACCGGAGTTATGAAGACCACGTTGAAGAGGGTGACGAGGAGGAGCTGCGACCCGAGGCTCTGCCCGGATCCCACGATCGCGGCGATCGCGGCGAAGTAGGGCAGGGCCGTCGGGAACTCGACGGCGGCGATCGTCGCCCCAAGCGCTCCCGCGCCGCGCCCGCCAAGCTCGAACCTCCTCGGCTCCTCAGGGCCGGCGCGCCGGCTCGACCGCAACAGCACCGTGCCGACGACGAGGAGGGTTAGGCCAATCAACAGCTCGATCGTGAAGCGGGCCGTTCGGCTCGGGTGGGGTAGAGCCGAGAGGATGAGCTGCCCTGGGCCGAGGACCAGCACCAGGCCCCCCGCGAGGTTGACGGCGAGGAATGCCGCCGCGAAGGCGGTGATCCGCGCGCGAGCGCGGGAGCCCGTCGCCAGGTAGAGCGCCGGGCCCACCGTGCCGGGATTCACGGCGTCGGCAAGTGCAATCGAAGCCACGAGCAGCGACAGGCGGGACATCTGGTGATCTTTTCGGAAAACCCGGCGGCGGGCGGCGCCGGCGGTTCAGGCGGCGAGCGTTAGATGACCTGGCGGCGAAGCTCTGTGCCGTCGTAGAGCTTCTTGACGATCACCGCGCCGTCCGGCGCGGCGTCGAGGCAGAGCTCGCAGAGAACGCACTCGTCGAGGCTCTCGCGGACGATCTCGACTCCGGAGCCCGTGGCCCGGAAGATGTCGACCGGGCAGACCTCCTCGAGCTTCTTCGCAAGCTCGGCGTCGCCGGCGATGGCCGCGTCGACCTCGACGTCGATGAACACGCCGTGAAGCCCTTCGCTCACGAGCCCGCTCCGATCTTCGCCTTGACGGCGTCCGGGATCTGGTCGATGCGCTCGACGACCGGGATGCCCGCCGCCTCGAGCCTGACGATCTTCTCGGCGGCGGAGTCCTCGGCGCCCTCCACGATCGTGCCGGCATGGCCGAAGCTGACGCCCTGCATCTCCTCGTCGTCCATGAAGCGGCCGGCCATGAACGCCACGATCGGCAGGCGCGAGTCGTTCTGCTCACGCCAATCGACGAGCTCGGCCTCCATCCGGCCACCGGGCTCGGTGTAGATCACGATGGCCTCGGTCTGCTCGTCGGTCTCGAAGAGAGGCATCAGCTCGGCGTAGGTGGAGCCGATAATCGCGTCGCCGCCGATGGAGATCGCCGTGGAGACGCCGAGGCCGGCCGCGGTGAGGGTCGAGGAGATCTCCGTCGTCATCCCGCCCGAGCGGCTCATGACGCCGACCGGGCCGGCGACATACGCCTTGGCGGCGTCCTTCGCGGGCCCGCCGATGCCGCCCATCTTCGCGACGCCGGGGGCGATCAGGCCGAGGCAGTTGGGACCGATGATCCGAGCGCCGCGCAGGTCCGCGAGCTCGACCATCTCGGCGACGTCGCGGCGCGGGATGCGCTCGGTGACGACCACGACGAGCTTGACGCCGTTCTCGATCGCCTCGACCACGGCGTCCTTGGTGAAGGCGGGCGGCACGGTGACGACCGCTCCGTCCGGAGCCGAGCCGTGGTGCTCGACCGCCTGGGCGACGGTGTCGAAAACGGGGACGCCGTGGACCTCGCGGCCCTTGCGCCCGGGTGTGACGCCGCCCACGATCTTCGAGCCGTAGTCCAGGCACTCCCGGGTCAGGTTCACGGCCTCGCGGCCCGTGATGCCCTGGACGATGAAGGTGAAGTCCTCGTTGAGCAGGACCGTCATCAGCCTTGAACCTTCGCGACGGCCCGTCCGGCGGCTTCCCACATCGAGACGCTGCGGTCGCAGTACTCGATTCCGTACTTGTCGAGGATCTTGTAGCCCTCGTCCTCCCAAGCACCCGGGATGCGGAAGATCGCGATCGTCTCCGCGGGGTCCTTGTCGAGCTCCAGGCAGGCCTTGATGACGCCGCGGGCGACGATGTCGACCCGGGTGTTGGAGACGATCGACATCATCACCGCGATCTTCTCGACGCCGTCCTTCTGGAGGACCTCCTTGGCGAGGCCGCACGATTTCGAGACCGAGGGGTTGCCGCCGATCTCCGCGTAGTTCGCCGGCTGGCCGCCCTGCGATCGCACCGCGTCCGTGAGGGTCAGGGAGCCGCCGCCGGCGCCGATCACGAGGCCGAGGTTGCCGTGGAACCCGTGGTCCTTGCCCTGGATGACGCCACGGTGGTCGGCTGCGTCGATGGCCTTGACGTTGCGCTCGAACTCCGAAGGCTCGTAGAGCTCACGCGGCTCGGAGAGGTCGACCCCGATCTCCTCGAGCATCGGCTTGTGGCGCCCGACGGCCTCGTCCTCCATCTCCATGTGGGCGTCGAGCGCGACGAAGCTGCCGTCCGCCAGGCGGGCGAGCGGGTTGATCTCCGCGAGGGTCATGTCGTAGTCGCGCTGGAGGCGGGCGAGGCGGGCGAGGACGACGGTCGCGCGGTTGAGCGGCGAACCGGTCATCCCGCAGCGGGCGACGGCCTGCTTGGCCTCGAAGTCGTAGATGGGGCGGAGGTTCGACAGATGGCCCCGGCCGACATGGTCGGGATGGCTCTCGGCGACCTCCTCGATGTCGATGCCGCCCATGTCGCTGAAGAGCATCATCGGCCGCTTGGCGCGCCCGTCCCAGAGGACCGCGGCGTAGTACTCCTGCTCCACCTCGGCCTTGGGGTCGACGAGCACCCCGACCGGCAGGTGTCCGCCGATCTCGAGCGCGAGGATCGCAGCGGCGTGCTCGGCAGCCTCGTCTGGGCTGTCGGCGAACTTCACGCCGCCCGCCTTCATCCGGCCGCCGGAGAGGACCTGGGACTTGATGACGGT
>JAWVFM010000336.1:0-3209 GCA_033856015.1 Solirubrobacterales bacterium | reverse complement strand
CCCGAGCGCAGGGCGTCCGGCCTGGTGAAGAGGTGCATGAGCCAGAACCCGACCACGGCTCGGCTGGTTCCCATGTGGTCGGCGTTGCGTACCTGGTTGGGCTGGCCGGTGGCGAGGCCGAAGGTGACCAGGCGCCCGAAGGGCGCAAGGGCCGCGAGGCAGGCATCGAAGGCCGGGCCGCCCGACATCTCGAGGACGATGTCGACCGGCTTGCCGCCGTTGGCGCTGAGAATGGCCTCGGTGAGGTCATCGGAGCGGGAGTCGACGGTGGCATCGGCGCCGAGCCGCGTGACGAGCTCGCGCTTGGCCTCGCTCGAGGCCAGGCCGATGACCCGTCCCGCGCCGAAGCGCTTCGCGAGCTGGACCGCCAGCGAGCCGGTGCCGCCGGCGGCCGCCTGGATGACGACGGACTCGCCCTCCTGGAGGCGAGCCGATGTCCGAAGCAGGTTGAGCGCCGTGAGCCCCTGAAGGAGGAGCGCGGCCGCCTGGTCGTCGCCGACCTCGTCTGGAATGGGCACGAGAGCGCCCGGGGGGACCGCGACCTTCTGCGCGTAGCCGCCGCTGGCGAGCATCGCGGCCACCCGTCGCCCATCCGGATCGGTCCCGGAGACCTCGCCGCCCGGCACGAGCGGCAGGGCCTGCTTGGCGAGGTAGTCGTTGCGGATCGCGTGCGTGTCGGCGAAGTTCACACCGGAACGCGCCACGTCGACGACGACCTCGCCGTTTTGGGGCTCGGGATCGGGCAGGTCGACGAGCTGCATCTTCTCCGGCCCGCCGAATTCGGTGATCTGGATGGCTTTCATCGCGGACGCAAGTGTGTCATCCACCCGCCCGTCCGCGAATCTCGGTGAACACGGCGCTCTGTCCGGTTCGCTCCCCGGCGGCCTCGTCGGCGATCACATGGAGGACCGCATTGACGAGCGCCAGGTGCGTGAAGGCCTGCGGGAAGTTGCCCAGGTGCTCGCCGCTCACGGGGTCGATCTCCTCGGCGTAGAGGCCCAGCGGGCCGGCGAAGGAGAGGAGCCGCATGCAGAGCTGGCGCGCACGCTCGTGCTCGCCGATCTCCGAGAGCGCGGAGACGAGCCAGAACGAGCAGATCGTGAAGGTTCCCTCAGGCTCGTTGGAGAGCCCGTCGTCCGTCTCGTCCAGCCGGTACCGCAGGACCAGGCCGTGCTCGGTCAGCTGCTCGGCGATGGCGAGGACCGTGGCGCGGACTCGCTCGTCCGTGGCCGGCAGGAAGCGAACCAGGGGGATGAGCAGGTTGGAGGCATCCAGGGCGTCCGTCTCGTAGTGCTGGCGAAACGAGCCATTCGGGCCAACGCCGCGCGTGATCATGTCCTCGCGGACCGTCTTCGCCTCGGCCTCGTAGCGCTCCGCGTCCTCGGCGTCGCCGTGGACTCGCGCGAGCTTGGCGCCCCGGTCCAGGGCGACCCACGCCATCAGCTTCGAAGAGACGTAGTGATGGGGGTCGCCGCGGGCCTCCCAGATCCCCTGGTCCGGCTCGCGCCAGGTCTCGAGGGCGCCCTCGACCTGCTCGCGGGCGATCGGCCACATGCCCTCGGGCAGGCCGTCCCGAGTCTTGGAGTGGATGTACACCGAGTCGAGAAACGCGCCGTAGACGTCGTTCTGGCGCTGCTTCACCGCCCCGTTGCCGATCCGCACCGGTCGCGCGCCGCCGTATCCGGAGAGGTGGTCGAGCGTGCGCTCCGGCAGCTCCGTCTCGCCGCCGATCCCGAACATGATCTGCGGGTCCGGGCCGGCAGCCTCGAAGCGCTGGGCGCAGAACTCCATGAAGTCGGTCGCCTCGTGGTCCAGGCCGAGCGAGTGGAGCGACCACAACGAGAACGTCGAGTCGCGAATCCACGTGTAGCGGTAGTCCCAGTTGCGCTCACCACCGGGCGTCTCGGGGAGCGAGGTGGTCGCCGCCGCGAGCAGTGCGCCGGTTGGCGCGTAGCTCAGCCCCTTCAGGGTCAACGCCGAACGCTGCAGGTGGCCGGCCCACGGGTGGTCGGGAAAGCGCCCTCCCTGGATCCACTGTCGCCAGAACCGGGCGGCGACGTCGATCGCCTCCCAGGCCTCCTCGTAGCTCTCCGGCGCCTCCTCCGACCCCCATGACAGGCAGCAGAAGGCGGTCTCGCCGTCCTGCAGCGTCCGCACGGCCCGGGCGGTCCCACCCTCGAGCTCGAGCTCGAGGTCGCCGGTCAGCTTCAGCACCACGCCGCCACCCTCGATGCCGGCGCCGCCGCCGTCCAGCTCCCGCCAGACCCCGGTCTCGGCTCCGTAATCGAAGCGCGGCGAGCAGTCGAGCTCGACCGTTGCCTCGCCCTCCAGACAGCGAGCGGTGCGGACCAGCATCCGCAGGGCGTGGCAATCGCTCGGGTGGTCGAGGTCCTGGACGACGATGAGGGCGGTCCGCACGGAGAGCCAGCCACCGGAACCCATCCAGTCGGTGCCGATGACGTTGGTCCCAGGCAGGTAACGCCGCGAGATCGGCGCACGCACACGATCCGGGCCGAACCGGAAATGGCCGGCGTCGCGGTCGAGGATGGCGCCGAACACACTCGGCCCGTCGAACCGCGGCAGGCATAGCCATTCCACCGAGCCGCTGGGAGAGAGCAGGACGGCCGTCTCGCAGTCCGAGAGGAAGCCATAGCTCGCAATCGGAGGGAAGTCGCGAGCGGTCAGTTGGGGCGAGGCCATCGCCATAGGATGCCGTGCCCACCTGACCGACAGCGGTCCGGATGGCCGCTCCCAGCCTCGCCCAGGACCGCCAGGTGAGAGAATGCAGGCGACGTAAACGCAAGAGGCTTGAGGTTGAAGGAGAGGCAAATGGCCACCGAGGAGCAGAGCCAGGAGGGCGACGGCGCCGTAGCCACAGCCGGCGACGACACGCTCACGATCACCGACAACCGCACCGGTAAGACCTACGAGGTCGACATCACGGACGACACGATCAAGGCGATGGACCTTCGCCAGATCAAGGTCAACGAAGACGACTTCGGGATGATGGCCTACGACCCCGCCTTCACGAACACGGCCTCCTGCCGCTCGGCGATCACCTACATCGACGGCGAGGCGGGGATCCTCCAGCACCGCGGCTACTCGATCGAGCAGCTCTGCGAGCGCTCGACCTACCTCGAGGTCGCCTACCTCCTCACCTTCGGCGAGCTGCCCACCGCCCCCCAGCTCGAGCGCTGGACCTTCGACGT
>JAWVFM010000335.1:0-4180 GCA_033856015.1 Solirubrobacterales bacterium | reverse complement strand
CGCTCTGCCTGACCGCCGGGTTCGAGCCGGTGCTCGCCGCCTCCGTCAACGACCTGGGGACCGCCGTGGGCCTGGTCGGCATCGGCTGGGGCGTCACGATCGCGCCCGAGCTGACCCCGGTGAGCTCCGATCGGCCCGTCGCGCACGTGGCCATGGCCGGCGTCAACACCCAGCGCCACAGCGTCCTCATCGTCCGCGACGGCGAGCAGCTGTCCCCCCGCATCGCCGCCGCCATCGCCGCAGTCCGCGACGTGAGCGCCCACAGCTGGGCTCCTCACACGTAAGCGCGCCGCTTCACCTGCGCGGACGCGGTCCGCCAGCTCGCACCTCGTTCTTCTTACGCGTGAATCACCTCCACGGCGCGTACTGTGCGCGCATGTTGATCTCCACGATGAACGATCTGCCGGGGTACGAGGTCGAGGAGGTGATCGGCGAGGTGTACGGCCTGACGGTGCGTTCGCGCAACGTCGGTTCGCAGATCGGGGCCAGCCTTAAGTCGCTGGTCGGCGGCGAGCTCAAGGGGATGACGAAGATGCTCGCCGCAGGCCGGGCGCACGCGACCGAGCGGCTCGTCGAGGAGGCGAGCGCCAAGGGCGCCAACGCGGTCCTCGCGTTCCGCTTCGACACATCTGAGCTCGGCTCGACCTGGACTGAGATCTGCGCCTACGGCACCGGCGTCCGCGTCCGTAAGCTCTAGCCGGAAGGCCGCGCCGCTGGCCGTCCGGCCAATGGTATGCGCACCCTTCCTATAGGCTGGGTCTCGGCTACAGGGGGCCGAAACCGAGGAGGAGACGGATGGCAACCAGGCGGGTCAGCACACGGACGTTCTTGCTGTGCGCGATGCTGGGCGCGCTCGTCGCAGCCCCGGCGGCTCGCGCGGACGACGCCCAGTTCGCCCACAACATCATTCCGTCAGGGCAGTACGGAGCACTGCCGACCCCGCCGGGCGCCGACGCCCAGGCGCAGATGTACGACGGCCTGACGCCGCTCTTCGACACCGTCAGGAACAGCGACATCAACACATTCTTCAAGTCGGAGGGCTTCGGCGTTGGCCCCGATGGCCCCGGCACGAACGAGCCCGTCTCCTACCCGGGCGTCACGATTACCCGCGACAGCTTCGACGTCCCACACGTCACGGCGACCACCCACGATGGGGGCGTCTGGGCCGCAGGGTGGATTGCGGCCGAGGACCGCGGGCTCCTTCTCGCTCAGGCGCGATACGACGCACGCGTCGCCGCGATCGACGCTCCGGGGCTCGACGCGGTGGGCCTGATCTCCTCGTTGCAGTCCTTCACGCCGAGCCAGGCCACCGAGAACGTGGTCGCCAAGCAGGCGCAGGTGCTGAAGCAGGCGGGCTCGGAGGGCAAGGCCGTCCTCCACGACATCGACGTGTTCGACAGCGGCATCAACGCGTACTTCGCGGCGAACAGCCCGTCCACGGCGCCGTTCACTCGCAACGACATCTTCGCCCTTAACGCGCTCAAGGACCAGTTCGTGGGCGAGGGCGGGGGAGACGAGGCGCGGCGCTCGGAGTTCCTCGGCGGCCTCGAGAAGCACCTGGGCAAGCAGCACGGCTACAGCGTGTTCAACGACCTCCGCCAGAACACCAACGCGGGCAGCCCGACCAGCGTCGACGGCACGTTCAACTACGAGCACGCGCCGTCGAAGCCCGGTGCGCCCGGCAGCGTGGTGCTCGACTCCGGGAGCTTCCAGCCGACGCCGGCGGCCAAGGTCTCGAAGGCGGCATCGACGCCGGCCGCGCGCCCCCAGGCATCGAACGAGCTCATGGTCGAGGCGAACCACTCCACCACGGGCCACCCGATCCTCGTCGGCGGCCCGCAGATCGGCTACTTCTACCCCGGGTTCACGTACGAGATCGACATGCACGCGCCGGGTCTTGATTGGCGCGGCGCGACGTCGGCACCGTTCCCCGGCTACATGCTGATCGGCCGCGGCAAGGACTTTGCGACGACGCTGACCTCCGCGGGCAGCGACGTGATCGACCAGTACGCCGAGACGCTCTGCGGCGGCAGCAAGCACAAGTACCTCTACAAGGGCAAGTGCCGCGCGATGAAGCTGTTCCACGCCGGGACGATCGGCGCATCGACGCCCGTCCAGTTCTACACGACGGTGCACGGCCCCGTGATCGGCTACGCGAAGACCAAGGGCAAGACGGTCGCGATCTCGTCGAAGCGCTCGAGCTACGGCAAGGACTCGCTCGACCTGCTCTACAACCGCAGGCTCTCCGACGGCCAGGTGCACAGCACGAAGTCGTTCATGACCGCTGCCGGGCTCACACCGCAGACGTTCAACTCCTTCTACATGGACTCCAAGCACGTGGCGCTCTACACGGCCGGGCTCGACCCGATCCGCCCGAAGGGCATCGACCCGAGCCTGCCCACGGTGGGCACGGGCAAGTACGAGTGGAAGGGGTTCCTGCCGGCCAAGGACCACATCCAGGGCGTCGATCCCAAGCACACGCCGGTGAAGGGCACGATGGTGAACTGGAACAACATCGCCGCCCACGGCTTCGGAGCCGCTGACGATGCCTTCGGCGGCAACGGATCGGCCGCCCGCGTCAACCTCCTGAACGACAACCTCAAGACTCTTGCCCAGAACGGGAAGTGGTCGGCCGCCAGCATCGTCGCGGCGATGAACGCCTCCGCCACCCAGGACGTCCGCGCGATCGAGACCGTGCCGCTCCTGGACAAGCTCCTGAAGGGCAGCACGCCTCCGAACGCGCAGGCCGGCCAGATGCTCCAGGTCCTGGACGCCTGGCGGGCGAATGGCGGCAGCCGCCTCGACGTGAACCTCGACGGCAAGATCGACGATCCGGGCGCTGCGGTCATGGACGCGGCGTGGCCGAAGATCGCCGACGCGTTCATGAAGCCGCAGCTCGGCACGCAGCTCGAGGACGAGCTGGCCACGCTCTTCTCGAGGTTCGACCAGCCGCCTGGCGGTCAGTACTCAGGCTGGTATCAGTACTTCGACCGTGACATCTCGACGCTCCTCGGCAAGCAGGTCCCGCAGCCGCTGCAGAATCACTACTGCGGTGGCGGCAAGCTGAAGAAGTGCCAGACGGCGGTCTGGAACGCGATCGCCGCCGCCGGCGCGCAGCTGACGACCGACCAGGGCACGCCGGACCCGACCCTCTGGCGAGCGGATGCCACCGCCGAGCGGATCAACTTCGCGCCGATCAGCGCGCTGCCGTCGATGCGCTACACGAACCGGCCGAGCGGGATCCAGCAGGTGATCTCGTTCAACAAGCACGGCTGAGCTGAGCCGAGCAAGGTAAAGCTGGACCAGCTCTGGCGCTCAAACGGGCGTCAGGGCTGGGGTTAGCTCCTCAAGGGAATTTCCGGGGGCCGGCCGGCGCGGGATTAGACCCGGCCGGTGGCCGCCGGGACGCGTCAGACGCGCCGGACGTTTACGGCCTTGGGGCCGCGGTCGGATGACTCAGCTTCGAACTCGACCTTCGTCCCCTCGGGGAGAGTCGTCGAGCCGTCGGTGATTCCGCTCTGGTGTACAAAGAGGTCCTTGCCGCCGTCATCGGCGGTGATGAAGCCATAACGCTTCTCGTCGCTGAACCACTTGACCGTTCCTGTTGCCATGCTGGATGTGCTCCTTTGGTGATTGGCGGGGGACTGTACAGAGATACCCGCCGCCGCAGGCAGCGCCTGCGGCTCAGGCGGGCCTAAGCGGCACCTTCGCCGTAGATCGGCGACCCCGGCCTGAGCTTTCCCAGCGAGCGCTCGGGCCAGCTCTCGGGTGGGCCCGCGGGGCGGCGGACTTTCTCCTGCCTCCTTGCGCGGGGCAGCGCGGAGAGGCTGGCGGCGACCGCCGGCTCGGCGATCTGCCCCCGGGTCGTCTGCCGCGCCAGCTCGAGGGTCGCGTGGCGATGGCGGCTCGACATCAGGTTGGCGCCCATGGAGTCGAGGTCTTCCCTGGTCGGCTGGATCAGCACCACGTCGGCACCTCCCGCGCGAAGCTTCTTCGCCTCGCTGCCGAGACGCCGGCCGGCGCCCGTGCGGACGGCTCGCGGCACGGCCTCGAGCGGGTTCCAGGCCCGGGTCGGGTGCAGGGAGGAGGTGGGGTTGAGGCAGATGACCAGGTCGAGCCCGCGGTCGCTCATGACGTCGAGGTTCGAGGTCGACCACATGCCGCCGTCGACGTAGAGCCG
>JAWVFM010000334.1:0-4369 GCA_033856015.1 Solirubrobacterales bacterium | reverse complement strand
CTCGCTCGGTGGCCCAGACGGCGACCTCGCCGGCCTTCAGCTTCGACATCGAGCCCTCGGCCGCGTTGAACGGCTTGTTGTTGCGGCCCATCCAGGCCGCGCGCCAGACAAGCAGCCGGGCAGCGTCGATTTCCATCTTCATGTCGGCAAGCGTGAATGCGATGGACTGGTTGTCGATGATCGGCCGGCCGAACTGCTCGCGCTCCTTGGCGTAGCCGAGCGCGAAGTCGTAGGCGGCGCGGGCGATGCCGATCGCCATCGCGCCGACGGTCGGCCGCGAGACCTCGAAGGTCTTCATCGCGGCCTGTTCCTAGCCGCCCTGACCTTCTCGGGCGCGAGCCAGGCGCTCGTCGAGCTTCTCCTTGCCGCCCAGGAGGCAGCTGCCGGGGACGCGGCAGTCGTCGAGATGGACGTCGGCAGTGTGCGAGGCGCGAATCCCGTGCTTCCTCACCTTGGCGCCCATGGTGAGTCCCTTGGTATCGGGGGGGACGACGAAGCCGGCATGAGCGCGGGCGCCGAGCTCGCGGTCCACGGAGGCGATCACGACGTGAACCTTGGCGATGCCGCCGTTGGTGGCCCACGCCTTCTGGCCGTTCAGGACCCATTCGTCCTTGGCCTCGTCGTACTTGGCGGTGGTGCGCATCGCCGAGACGTCGGAGCCGGCGTCGGGCTCGGACGAGCAGAACGCAGCGACCTGCGGGTCCTCCGGCGTGCCGAAGCATTGCGGGATCCACTCGGCCATCTGCTCGGGCTTTCCGGACGCGTAGATCCCGGCCACGGCCAGGCTGGTGCCCATGATCGCCATGCCGATGCCGGCGTCCCCCCAGAACAGCTCCTCGTTGACCACCGGCAGCGTCAGGCCCGTCGGCTCGAGGTAGAACTGGGCGAGGCCCTCGAATCCGTAGAGGCCGATCTTTGCGGCCTCGGCGACGATGGGCCACGGGAACTCCTCCCGCTCGTCCCACTCGGACGCCGCGGGGCGCACGACGCCCTCGGCGAAGCCGTGGACCCACTCGCGGATCTCCTTCTGGTCGTCGTTCAGCTCGAGCGAGAACCCGCCCCCCGTTCCCGCGCCGGTGTCGATCCCCGCGGCCGCCGCGGCCTCGGCTGCGGCGTCGTTGGCCTGCTTGCCGTCTGCGCCCTGAGCGGTCGCTGCTTCCACGTCTTCTCTATACCTCGATCGGTCGCTGGTTACACGTTTTGGTGTTCCATAGCTTTGCGTAGCAAGCCGTTGCGGGCTGATCCTACCGCACAGTAGGATCGGCCCGGCCGGGGCGCGGAGAGCGCCCGGTTGGGAGAATCATCGCGGTGAGCGCAACCTCGATCATCAAGGACGCCGGGCAGCGGGCAACGATCCCCCCGTTTGGCGCCGAGCACGAGGCGCTGCGGGAGACGATCGGCCGCTGGGTTCGAGACGAGATCGCCCCGAACGTCGATGCGTGGGAGGAGGCCCGCGAATTCCCTCGCGAGCTGTACCTGCGAGCCGGTGAGCTCGGCTTCCTCGGGCTCAAGTACCCGGAGGAGCTCGGCGGCCAGGGCGGCGACTACGTTCACGACGCGGTTTGGGCCGAGGAGCTCGCCTACGCCGGCGCGTCCGGAGGCGTCGGTGCCGGGCTCGGAGCTCACACGGGCATCGCCACGCCCCCGATCTTCCGGTTCGGCACCCCCGAGCAGCACGAGCGCTGGATGCGCCCCGCCATCCGCGGCGAGAGGATCGCGGCGCTCGGCATCACCGAGCCCGGAGCGGGGTCCGACGTGGCCTCCATTCGCACCTTCGCCCGCAAGGTGGATGGCGGCTACGTGGTGAACGGCTCCAAGACGTTCATCACCAATGGCGTCCGCGCGGACATGCTGGTCTGCGCGGTGAAGACCACCGAGGCCGGCGGCCACCAGGGCATCAGCTTCCTGGTCCTGGAGCGCGACATGCCCGGCTACGAGGTCGCGCGCAAGCTCGAGAAGATGGGCTGGCACTCCTCGGACACCGCCGAGCTCAGCTTCACGGACGTGGAGGTGCCGGACGCGAACCTCCTCGGCGAGGAGAACCGGGGGTTCCAGCTGATCATGGCCAACTTCGCCTGGGAGCGGCTGTTGATGGCGCTCGGGGCGGTCGGTGGGATGCGGCGGCTCGTGGAGACCGCCGTTGCGTACGCCGGCGAGCGGGAGGCGTTCGGCCGGCCGATCGGCCGCTTCCAGGTAATCCGCCACAAGGTCGCGGAGATGGGCACCAAGATGGAGGCCTGCCGGGCGCTCACCTACCACGCCCTGCGCGAGTACGTCGCGGGTCGCGACGCGATCAAAACGGTGACGATGGCCAAGCTGGCGAGCCAGCGCGCCTGCCTCGAGGTCGCCGACGAGTGCCTGCAGATCCACGGCGGCTACGGCTACATGCGCGAGTACGGAATCGAGCGGGCGGTGCGCGACGCGCGACTCGGCCCGATCGGCGGTGGCACGGACGAGGTCATGAAGGAGATCCTGGGCAAGCAGCTAGGCCTCTGAACGCCGCCGCCCTCCGCCGGTGAGACCACTCAGAGACCGGATCGATACTGACTTTCGGGTCGCGCCGCCTTAGGTTCTCGCACGGATGCCGGGACCTACGGGGGCCTCGGCCGAGGGATACCTCGTAGACCCGAAGGGGGTCACATGATCAACCGCATCAGGAGCATGCCTTCACCGGCTCTGGTGCTCGCCGTGATCGCGCTCATCGTCGCCGTCGGCGGCGGGACGTTCGCGATCGCGTCCGGCAGCAGCAAGCAGATCAAGAAGATCGCCGACAAGGAGATCAAGAAGAAGGCGCCGAAGCTGTCCGTCAAGCATGCGAAGTCGGCTGACAAGGCCGATCACGCGACGTCGGCAGACGTGGCGACGGTCGCGAACACGGCGAACAGCGCGAACAGCGCCTACACCGGGTTCAAGGACAGCGGCCCGGCGATGCCGAATACGCTGACGGCGAGCGGCAACCCGATCGCCACGCTGCCGATCCCCAAGGCCGGGAGCTACGTGGTCACCGCCACGCTCTACGGCGATCAGTTGGGGTCGGCGTCCGACCTCGCGGAGTGCGTCCTGCATGCCGGCAGCAACTCCGACGAGGTACACGTCAGCGTGCCGTCGAACGGCTCCCACGAGGCGGAGATCGCGCTGCAGACGCAGCACACGTTCAGCGCTGCGGGCTCCGTGACGCTCGACTGCACGGACCTCGGGAACGCCAACAGCGACATCCACGCCGAGGCGATCAGGATCGCCGCGGTGCAGGTTGCATCGGTCACCAACGTCGGCCTCTAGGAGGCTCTGACCGGAGGGAGCCCTGGCCATTGCCGGCCGGGGCTCTCGTCCGGTCGTTGTCCGCGGCGGTCGTCGATCAGGCCTGGTCCGTGACCTCACCGGCGCGGCGCCCGCAGACCGGGCAGCCCTGTTCCTCCTCGACACCGGCGCCTGCGCAGTAGGGGCACTTATCGGCCTCCTCGAGGACGCCGAGGACCTCGCCGACCCTGCAGACCAGGAGGCGCTCCTCCTCGACCTCGACCCAGCTGCCCGCCGCTGCCGGGAAGACCACATGGTCGCCCGGCTTGACCGGCATCTTCAGGCCGACGTTCTCCCACCAGTCGATGCCGGGGCCGGTCGCGACGACGATCCCGTGCTGGGGCGGTGGCTCATGCGATCCCGGGGGGACGACCAAGCCGGAGCTTCGCACCCGATCGGGCTCGAGCTCCTTGATTACGACTCTGTCGAACAGGGGGCGCAGGACCTGGCGCATCCCGATCGAGGATAGATCAGGCGCAGACAGCCAGCGTCTTGAAGCTGCGCGTGTTTGCCGAGCGGTTGTAGACGTCGCCGTCCCAGGAGATGGGGACGTCTCCGTCGTTCGTCGTGGCCGTGGTCCCACCCGCGGCGAGCGGGCCGTTCTCCTCGAATTGGAGCTCCGGGCTGGGCTTCCCGAGAGCCAGGACCCCACCGCCCAGCGCCCGCTGGCCGGCCGGGCAGTTTGCCGCGACCTCGACGTCGGTGCTGGTCGCGACGGGAACCTCGTCGGCCACGATGTGCGGCTTCGTCTGCTTCGAGCAGACGACCAGGGCCTGGAACTTCCGCGAAACCCTGAAGCCGTTGTAGACGGCCACCTCCCACGCCCGCGGCGAGTCGCCTGTGGAGGTTCCGCCAACAGTCTTGCTCTTGTCGAGCGGGCCGCTGCCCTCCTCGTAGACCCCCGAGATCGGCGAGGTCGCGATCCCCAGCCCGCCGCCGAGGGCGTGCTGGCCGTGAGGGCAGGAGACGATCTTCGATTTGGTCTTCGAAGGCGGCACGGAGAAGCTCGCGACCCGCAGGCGCGCATCGGAGGAGGCCGAGCAGATCGCGAACACCTTCATGTCCTCCTGGC
>JAWVFM010000333.1:0-3470 GCA_033856015.1 Solirubrobacterales bacterium | reverse complement strand
ATCGCGCTTTCCACGATCGGCCCGGTCGGGGTTGACGTCGAGCGTGTGATCGCCTTTCCCGAGCTCGAGGCGATCGCCCGCGATCGCTTCGCGCCCGGCGAGGCCGCCGCGATCCTTGGGCTCAGGGACGAGCGGCGGGTGCGGGCCTTCTACAACTGCTGGACTCGCAAGGAGGCCTACCTGAAGGCGACGGGAATAGGTCTCGCGACTGCGCTGGATGCGGTGACCGTGACCGTGGACGACGCGCAACCGTCAATCGTCTCGGTCGAGGATGGCGACCCGGATGCCTGGGCCATCGCGGCGATTCGGCCGAGCCCGGACCTGGTCGGCGCGGTGGTGGTGCGGGGACGCTCCGGTGTGCTCGGGAACTTGGTGACGGCGAGCCCGCTACCGCTGGACCTGAGGCTCGATGTCGCAGCCTGAGGCGTCCGCCGTAGCCGATTCGCAGCTCACCGCGTTCGTGCGGTTCTGCGAGGCGAGCACCGGCAGGCGCTTTCCCGACCACCACGCCTTCCACGAATTCTCGGTCGCCGACTACCGTCAGTTCTGGCTTCTGTTCCTTCGCTGGTCGGGGGTGCTCTACGAAGGGCCGCCCGAGCCGGTGTGCACGGACGACCGCTGCGAGCAGGCAAGCTTCTTTCCCGAGCTGCGGCTCAACTACGCCGAGAACCTGCTGCGGATCGACTCGCCCGAGAGCGCGAACGAAACCGCCGTGGTGGCTCACCACCCGTCTCAACCGTCCGAGCGACTGACCCGTCGCGAGCTGCACGATCGAGTCCGTCGCGCGGCGGCGCAGCTGCGAATCCTCGGCCTGAAGCCGGGCGATCGGGTCGCCGCGGTTGCCGGCAACAACGTCGAGCTGGCCGTCGGCGCGCTCGCAGCCGCAGCGGTCGGCGCGTCCTTCTCCAGCGCCGCACCGGACATGGGCGCTCCGGCGGTGATCGGCCGGTTCACGCAGCTGCAGCCAAAGATCCTGATGGCGAACCTCGCAGGCGGCGAAACGGCGCCGCAGGCGCTGTCCGACCGGGTTGAACAGGTGGCCCGGGCGTTGCCGTCCCTGACCGCGCTCGTGGCCCTTGACGATGGCCCGATCCCGCCGCAGCTGACCGTGCCCGCCCACCGGCTCTCGGAGCTCATCGCGAGCGCCGACGGCAGCGAGGTGAACACGGAGTGGGAGAGATTTCCCTTCAACCATCCGCTGTTCATCCTGTTCTCGTCGGGGACGACCGGTCGACCGAAGTGCATCGTCCACGGCGCGGGAGGGACGCTGCTGGAGCACCTCAAGGAGCACCGCCTGCACGTCGACCTGGCGCCCAGGGACACGCTCTTCTTCCACACCACGGCGGCGTGGATGATGTGGAACTGGCAGCTGTCCGCGCTCGCCGCAGGAAGCGCGATCGTCCTGCACGACGGCCCGCTCACCGGCCCGGAGACGCTCTGGCGGGTGGTTTCGGCGGAGGAGGTGACCGTGTTCGGGACGAGCCCGCCCTACCTTCAACTCTGTCAGGACAGCGGGTTCTCTCCGCTCCACGAAGCGGCGCTGCCGCATCTCCGGTCGGTGCTCTCCACCGGCTCGATCCTGCACGACTGGCAGTACGACTGGATCCGCGACCACGTCGGACCGGTGCCTGCGCAATCGATCTCGGGAGGCACGGACATCATCGGCTGCTTTGTCCTGGGCCATCCCGACCTGCCTGTCGAGCGTGGCCGCATCCAGTGCCGCAGCTTGGGCCTGGACGTGCAGGCTCTGCCGACCGATGCGACGCCATCCGATTCAAACGTCGGCGAGCTCGTGTGCCGCAACCCGTTTCCCTCGCGCCCGCTCGGTTTCGTGGGCGACGACGGAACGGAATTCCACGAGGCCTACTTCGAGCAGAACCCCGGAGTCTGGACCCATGGCGACCTGATCGAATTCGACTCCAGCGGCCAGGCGCGCATGCACGGGCGCTCGGACGGTGTCCTCAATGTCCGCGGGGTCCGCATCGGACCGGCTGAGATCTACCGCGCGCTGCGCGGGGTCGAGGAGGTCCGAGAGGCAATGGCGGTTCAGCAGGAGGCCACCGAGGAGCGCCCGCAGTCGCGCGTCGTGCTCCTCGTCGTCCTGGAGGGCTCAACGACTCTCGACGGGCGTCTCACGGCACGAATTCGCCGTGAGATCGCCCGGTTCGCGTCGCCGGCGCACGTTCCCGAGCTCCTCGTGGCGGTTGACGAGCTGCCCACCACCCACAGCGGCAAGCGCTCCGAGCGGGCCGCACGAGACACCCTCAACGATCTTGCTGTTCACAACGCCGAAGCGCTGAGCAACCCTGGCTCGCTCGACGCGATCCGCCAGGCTGTCGCACGCGCGGAGGAGCGACAGCAGGAGCTGGCCGAAGCGGGCGAGCCGGCTGACGACGCCTCCACCGAAGCGCGTCTGCGGGCGATCTGGGAGAGCGTCCTGGGGCTCGAGCCGCTGCGCCCCGACGACAACTTCTTCGAGGTTGGCGGGACGTCGCTCACCGCCGCGCGGGTCTTTCAGGTCATCTACGAGCGACTGGGCGTCGACCTTCCGCTCTCGGCGATCCTGCAAGCCCCGACGACGACGGCCCTGGCCGCCCTGATCGACGGGCCCGCCGAGCAGCGCGTTCGCCCGCTGCTGCCGCTACGGCCTGGAGACGAAGGGCTGCCGGTCTTCGTGGTCAACGCGCTGCTGCCACTGCATCCGCTGGTCGTGAGGCTGAAGACGAATCGACCTGTATTCGGCTTGGAGGAGCGCAGGTTGGAGCCGGGGGAAGACCCGAAGAATCGCGTGGCGGACATCGCGCAGGCTTACGTCGACACGATTCGGTCGCTTCAGCCCCACGGACCGTACGCGCTCGTGGGCTACTCGTTCAGCGGCCTCGTTGCCTTCGAGATGGCCCGACGCCTGGCCACGCTCGGCGAGGAGGTCGACACGCTCGCGCTGATCGACAGCGAGCTCCACCACTCCTGCCTGCCGCCGGCTTCGCGCTGGCTTTTTCTGGTCGGCCTTCCATTTCGCGTCGCGCGTTCGGTGTTGTCCGCGCCGCGTACGCAGCTGCCGCTCTACCTGCGCAGAGTCACGCGGCGCGTTCTCCCTCGCGGCCAGGTTGCCGCGTCCCCGTTTCAACGCCGCCTCGATGCGAACGAGGATGCATTCGCCGCCTACTGCCCCGAGCCCTACGCCGGCAGCGCGACCCTCTTCGTTGCCGAAGCCCGTCGGGCCCGGCGGGGCAATCCGATCAGCGTCTGGCGCCGAGTGATGCAGGACAGGCTCACGGTTGAGTTCATGCCCGGCGGGCACGAACACGTGGCCACCGAGCCGACCGTCAGCCTGCTCGCCGACCGGCTGAGCGCGCAGCTCGAAAGCCCGACGGCGGCACGCTCAAGCGACTGATAGACGGCGGGTCGGCTTGTGGCGTGAGTCGGCTCAGCCTGAGCGGACGAAGATGTCCTCGTGCCCCTGGGTGTCG
>JAWVFM010000332.1:0-6908 GCA_033856015.1 Solirubrobacterales bacterium | reverse complement strand
GTCGTCCGCGTGTCGAAGGCCGACCGGCTGGCGATCCTCCTCGACCGCGTCGATGACCTGCCCCTGCGCCGCCACGAGATCCGGGGGAACCCGGCCGGCCTTCTCGCCAGGCTCCTGGGGCGGATCGACGCGCTGAAAGCGGAGGGCATCGTGCCGGGGCGCCTTCGCGAGTGGGCCGAGGAACGCCTGCGCGCGGCGGCGGACCCTGCCCAGCGCGAGGCCGCTCAGCGCGAGGTGGAGTTCGCGGACTTCTATGCCGCCCACGACCGGATCCTCAGGGAGCGAAGCGGCATCGACGCCGGGGACCTGGTCCTCGAGACCACGAGGCTCCTCGGCGAGCGCGAGGACGTGCGCGCGGCGCTTGCGGAGCGCTTCCCGTTCGTCCTCGTCGACGAGCTGGAGGACACGGGAGCTGCCCAGCGCGACCTCCTCGCCGCCCTCGGCGGCCACGGCAACGTCACGGCCGCGTGCGATCCGGATCAGGGTGTGCGGTCGTTCCGCGGCGCAGGCAGGTGCGCGCTGGCCGGCTTCCGCAAGCGGTTCCCTGAAGCGGCGGAGGTCGAGCTCGCAGGTCCGGTTCGCTTCGGCCCCGACGTGGCGACGGCGGCGATGGCGCTCGTCTCGGACGATGTCGGCGAGCCTCGCGGAGAGAACGAGGGAGAGGTCCGCCTGTGGCGCGCGAGCGGCGAGCGCGCCCAGGAGCAGGCGGCGGCCCGCAGCGTCGAGCAGCTGATCGCCTCCGGCGAGGTCCGCCCCGAGCGAATCTGCGTGATCGCCGGCGCGGGCTGGCGCGAGGCGCGCCTGGTCGCCGCAGCGTTCGAGGAGCGTGGCCTGCCGTTCCGCTTCCTCGGAGATGGCGCGCTCTTCCAGCGTCCGGAGGTTCGCGACGCGCTTGCCTGGCTGCGCCTCCTGGCCGACTCAGGCGACGCGGCGGCCGTGGTTCGGGCCGTGACACGCCCGCCGATCGACCTGCGCTCGGGCGACCTCGCGCGCTGCACCACGATCGCACGGCGCCGCAAGCTCGACATGGTGGCCGCGCTCGAGGCCGCGCTCGAGAGTCCCCAGCTCGGCCCCGAGGCGCGGGACCGCATCCAGGCGTTCCTGAAGCTCCGAGCCGGCGCCGCCGCGGCGATGGAGGAGATGCGCCCGGATGCCTTCGTCCGCCGCCTGGTCGAGCGGATCGGCCTGCGCCGCCACCGGCTCTTCGCCGCCACGCCGGAGACCGCCGAGCGCCTCCAGAGCCTCGCGCGCCTGGCCGAGCGGGCCGCGGAGTGGTCGCGCCGCGAGCCACGCGGCTCCGTCCGCGACTTCATCCGGCAGGTTGCCGCGGTGGCCGACGCGGGCGACCTCGACGCGACCGATCCGCTGCCGCCGGCAGCCGGAGCCGTGGTGATCGCCGAGCCTGAGCAGGTCAAGGGGCTCGAGTTCGACCACGTCTACCTCCTGGGAATGCACCGCACCGGGTTCTCGGCGCGACCCTGGGAGGACGAGTGGGTTCCCTCCGAGCTCGCCTCAGCCGAGCTTCCCGTACCGGGCGCCGAGCTTGCCGCGCGCCGGCGCGCCGAGCTTGCCTACGTCTCACTGACCCGGGCGCGGCTTGGCGCGGTGCTCTGCTGGCCGGCCGCGGGGGCGGAGGGGGCGGCGCAGCCGTCGCGCGAGTACGAGGTCGTCCGCGACGCGCTCGGCGCGACGGAGGAGGTGCACGAGGAGGAGCTGTTCATCCCCGCCGAGGGCCTCCACGCCACCTATCGGATGATCCGCGACGAGGTCCTCGAGGCGTCGTGGCGAGCAGGCTCGGCGCTGTCGGAGATGCGGCTCGACACCGCGCAGGACGTCAACTCCGCGGTCGCCCGCTTCCTCGAGCTCCTGAAGCTCGCCGCGCTGATCCAGCGACCCGGCGAGGAGTCGACGGCAGAAGCGCTCGCCGGCCTCAACGAGCTGCTCTCGCGAATCGCCACGCCCGAGCAGCGCGCCGAGCTCGAGCGATCGAGCCTCGACGACTACGTGGCCGGCGAGGAGCAAGAGCGCGGCGCCAGGCTCGACCTGGTCGGCGCCGCGACGGAGCCCGGGCTGCAGCGCTTCATCCCGCACCGCGGCGACGGTCTGGCGCTCTCAGCATCCGACATCGACCTCTACCGGACGTGCCCCCTGAAATACAAGTTCGCGCGCGTCTTCGCGATCCCGCAGGAGCCGACCATCAACCAGCGCTTCGGGATCCTGATCCACCAGGTCCTCGACCGCTTTCACTCCGAGGAGATGCGGGGCACGAGCGGCAACGAGTTCTCACCGGACGCGCCCGGCAGCATTGAGCGGCTTCTCGCCCTCTTCGAAGGCGGCTGGCGGCGCACCGGCTTCGGCGCCTCCGACGACGAGCTCCAGTACCGCGACCGCGCGGTCGCGGCCCTCGCTCGCTACCACGAGCACCACACGCGCAGCGAGGCTCGGCCCGTCTGGCTGGAGCGGACGTTCAGCTTCGCCATCGGTCCTCACCAGCTGCGCGGCCGGGTCGATCGCGTCGACCGCCTTCCGGACGGCGGCTACCAGCTGATCGACTACAAGACCGGCGGCGCCAAGGACGCAAACGACCTCGTCGACGACCTGCAGATCCCCCTGTACCGGCTCGGCGCCAGGGCGGCGTGGGAGGTCGACCCGGAGGGCGGCGCCTACTGGTACGTGCTCGACGACGAGCGCGTCCAGGTTCCGTCCGCCCCGGACGACGCCGAGCGCGTGGAGCGCACGGTCCTCGAGGTCGCGGCTGGAATCGAGGCGCAGGACTTCGAGCCTCGCCCCTCCTATGAGATCTGCAGCTGGTGCGACTACCGGCTGATCTGCCCGGCGAGCGAGGCGTAGCGCTAATCGCCTTGCTGGCGAAGGAAGCGTTGGAACTCGCGCGCCAGGGCGTCGCCTGACGGGACCTCGCCGCCCAGCTCGGGCTCGTCCTCCTGAGCCTCCTCGAGCTGGCGGACGAGCTCGGTGATCTCCGGGTTGCCCTCGACCGCGCGGTTGATCTGCTCCTCGAACTGGCCGGCGGAGTCCTCGAGCTCCGAGGCCTCGATCGCAATCCCGGTGAAGCTCTCGAGCCGGCGCAGGAGAGCAAGGGCCGCCTTCGGGTTCGGGACCGTCGCGACGTAGTGGGGGATCGCGGCCCAGAGGCTCGCGGAGACGAGCCCGCGCTGGCGGCAGGCGTCGTGGATGACGCCGACGATTCCGGTCGGCCCCTCGTAGCTCGAGCGCGAAAGGTTCAGCCGCTCGACGAGCTCCGGGTCCGACGCGAGCCCGGTGATCGGGACCGGGCGGGTGTGTGCGACGTCGGCGATGAGCGCGCCGAGGGAGACCATCATCTCCACCTCGAAGCGCTCGGCGGCGGCCAGGACGGCCTCCGCGAACGTGCGCCAGCGGTTGTTCGGCTCGACGCCGGAGAGCAGGACGAGGTCGCGCTCGGCGCCGGGAGCCTGCGCGGCGAGGAAGACGTTCGTCGGCCAGTCGACCTCCCGCGTCTGTCCTTCCGCCATGCGGATGGTGGGCCGGTTGACCTGGAAGTCGTAGAAGTCCTCCGGGTCGAGGCTGGCCACCGGCCTCGCGTCGAGGCTTGCGGCGATCGCCGCGACCGCCGAGGTCGCGGAGCCTGCGCCGTCGTTCCAGCCGGCGAAGGCGCAGACGAGGACCGGGGAGCGGAGCTCCGGCAGGTCCCCCTCGAACAGGAGGTGATCGCTTGCCGCCATGCACCGAATCTATCGTCCGGGCCGCGGTTCAACATCGAACGCCATGGAAGCCGCCGCCACAGGCTCTCCCGCAACGGCTCAAAGCCAGGAGCCCGCCTTCCAGCCGAAGGCGGTGGCGCCGCAGGTTGCCGACCTGCGCCCCGGGCTTCGCTTCGAGGGCCGCTTCGCCTGCTCCCGGCGCGACCGCCTGGTGGGCCGCAACGGTTCGACCTACCTGGCGCTCGAGCTTCGCGACCCGACCGGCACGGTTCCGGCCCGCGTCTTTCGCGATGCCGATCGCCTCGGCATGCGCTTCGAGCGCGGCGACGCGGTCGCGGTGCGCGGCAAGGTGGGTCGCTTCCGCGGCGACATCGCCGTCGAGCTCGACGACATCCGCCGGCTCGAGCCCGGCAGGTTCGACCCTGCCGAGTTCCTGCCCTCGGCCTACCGCTCGATCGACGAGTTGGAGGGTTTCCTGGAGCACCTGACGGCCGAGGTCTACGACGCCCCGCTCGCCGAGGCTGTGCGCCGCGCCCTGTTCGCCGAGCCGGTGTGGAGCGAGTTCCGGCGGGCGCCGTGCACCCGCGCCGGCCACCACGGGTACCTCGGCGGCCTCATCGAGCACACGGTCGCGGTGGCCACTCTCGTCGGCGAAACCTGCCAGCTCCACCCGCGCCTCGACTCCGACCTCCTGATGGCCGCGGCGCTCGTCCACGACGTCGGCAAGGTCCGCGAGTTCACCTACACCGCCGAGATCGGGATCTCCGAGGAAGGGCGGCAGCTCGGCCACCTCGCGATCGGCGCGGAGATCGTCGGCGCGGCCGCCGGGGACCTGCCACCGGAGCGCCGCCTCGCCCTCCTCGGGTGCGTGCTGCAGCACCACGGCCCCGATTCCGGCCCGGGAAAGACCGCACAGGGTGGTCGCTTCGGCTCGCCCGAGGCCCTGGCGCTCTTCCGCCTGAACGCCCTGGACGCGTCCGTGAAGGGCGCGCTCGAGCAGGGGATCTAGATCTAGGGAGCGCCCGCGCCGCGGGCCAGCCCACGCCGTGCGAGCTGCGCGGCGACGAAGAGGATGAGCGCGGCGAAGGAGAGCTCGAGCGCCCGCTGCGGGACGGTGTTCGCAATCACCACCCCGACGAGCACGCCCACCGGGGAGAGAACTCCGATCAGCACTCCGTCGCGGAGCCGGACGTTGCCATAGCCACGCTGGCGCCAGGCGCCGACCATGGCGACGGGCACGATCGCCAGGAGCGAGGTCGCCTCGGCGTGGACCTGGGACTCTGACAGGAAGATCGTCAGGGCGGGGACGAAGAGGATCCCTCCGCCCACGCCGAGGAGGCCGCCCACCATGCCGCCGGCGAACCCGAGTAGCCCTGCGAGCACGTACTCCATCAGGGGACGATCAGCTCGGCCGCAACAGCGGCGAGGAGGACCGCGAAGAGCAGCGAGACGGCGCGCTCAGAGATCCGCTGCTGGAGCGAGGCGCCGCAGACGACTCCGATCACGGCGGGGACCGCGATGAGGATTCCGTTCGCGAGGTTGACGTTGCCGTAGGCGCCCTGCGCGGCGGTGGCGAGGATGGCAATCCCGGCGATGGCAGCGAGGCTTGTGCCCGTGGCCTCGCGCTCCTCGTAGCCGAGCCAGAAGATCAGCAGGGGGACGATGACCGTGCCCCCGCCGACGCCGAAGAGGCCGCTGAACGCGCCGGCCGCCGTGGCGATCGCGGCCAGCTTTGCGACGCGCTCGCGGGGCACGCGGCGATACTAGATGAGTGCCCGATGAGCTTTTGACGCCGTTGCGAGGGGACCCGGCGAATTCCGGCGTGCTCTCCGACATCGACGGCACGCTCGCCCCGATCGCCGACCGGCCCGATGATGCCGAGGTCCCGGAGCGAGCTCGGGCGGCCCTTGCGAAACTGGTCGAGCTCTGCGGGCTGGTGGCCTGTGTGTCCGGCCGCAGGGCGCTCGACGCCCGCTGGCTGGTGGGAGTCGAGGGCGTCGTGTACGCCGGCAATCACGGCTTCGAGGTCCTGCTCCCGGGCCAGGACGAGGCTCAGGCGGATCCGGCACTCGGCCGCCGCGTCGAGGCTGCCCCTGCGTTCGCCGGCACCCTGGACGAGCGCGAGCTCGCAGCGGCGGAGGTGCGGCTCGAAGACAAGGGGGCGATCCAGGCGCTCCACTGGCGCGGCGCCGCGGACGGCGAGCACGCCCGCGCGCTGGCGCTGACGATCGCGCTCGACGCGCAGTCGGCCGGCCTGGTCCCGCGGTGGGGCCGCAAGGTCCTCGAGCTGCGGCCCGTTGCGGGAATCGACAAGGGCTCGGCGGTCACCCGACTCGTGCGCGAGCACGGCCTCGCGCATGCCCTCTTCGGTGGCGATGACGACACCGACATCGACGCCTTCAACGCGCTGCGGTGGATGAAGCGCTCCGGACGCCTCGAGACCTCGGTGTGCGTCGGGGTCGACTCCGATGAGGCGCCACCGGACCTTGCTGAGCGAACGGACCTCGTTGTCGACGGGACACAGGGCTTCCTCGAGATCCTCGAAGCCCTCGCCGCCTGAAGCCGTGCTGTACGTCGACCTACTGCGCATCACGGTTCTCCTCGCAGGAGGGGTTGCGACCGCGCTTGCCGGCGTGGCCGTGGTGGCGGCGAACCAGGACGCCAACGAGACCGCGCTGATCGTCGCCGCCGCGTGGTGGGTCGCCTCCGGGGTCCTGGGCGCGTATCTGGGTGGAGCGCGCCGGACGGCCGACTCGATCTCGCGGATTCTCGCCGGCGCCCGTACCGCCAAGCTGCTGCCGGCCATGAGCCCGGGCCGGATCGCCCTCAAGCGGCTCTGGCCGATCGGCGCGTTCGCGGTCGCGTGCGGCGGGATCTCCTGGCTCTACCCGCAGGTGCCGGTGATCGGCGCCGGCTACGCGCTCGGGGTGGCCCTGGCATGGCGAAGGCGGGAGGCCGCCGTGACGGCGATCGAGGAGCGCGACGGCGTGCGCTTCTACGTCGAGCCGGGCTCGGCGTTCTCAGCGCTCGAGCTCGTGCGCAGCCCGGGCCTGGGCCGCGACCGCGCGCCGGTCGGCCATCTCGACTAGCGCCGGCGGCGAGTAACTACTTCTTCCGCAGCTTCTTGAACCCGGCCCAGGTGCGGGTGTTGGCGATCTGCTCGGCGGTCAACCAGGCGCGGCGCGCGGTTGAGATGCCGTAGAACAT
>JAWVFM010000331.1:0-2800 GCA_033856015.1 Solirubrobacterales bacterium | reverse complement strand
CGATCATCCCGGCCCGGAGGTTCCTCGCCGCAGTGGCGGGCCTCGCCCTCTTGACCATCCCTTTCGCCCTCTACGAGGTTGCGGCGCACGACAACCCGTTCTTTGGACTGGCGCACACAGGTCCGCTGGCCGACGCTTGGGCGAGCTTCGATCCGCGCGGCGGCCGGTTTCGCGTCGAGACGAGCTTTGGGCATCCCCTCGCCTATGCGTTCTTCCTGGCCGAGGCCGGGCTTTCGGCCGCGATCCTCGCCCTGACCGCGTCGAGGTCCAGGGAGCGCCGTGTCTGGGCCGTGGGCAGTGCGGTTCTCGCCGGCGCGCTGTTCTTGCCGGTTTCCCGGACGGGCTGGCTCGTCCTGGGCCTCGGAATCGTGATGGTGGTCCTGAAGCTGCGGTCGCCTTCCTCGTCCCCGTCCCGGCGGCGGCGCTTGAGGGTCGCGGCCGTTGGCGCCGTCGCCGCCGCGGCCCTTGCCCTGCTCGTGGTCGCACCGAGCTTCTCAGGCACCGGTCCCGCGGCTGTCTTCGGCGGATCGCCGAAGGAGGTGGCCAATACCGCGTACCGCGCCAGCCTCCTGCGCGAGGCCTTCCAGCCTGGGAACCTGCACGCCCTCGGCAACGTGGACAGCAGGATCTCGCAGACTGTCGGCGGTCACTCCGCGTCCATCGACGATGAGTACATCTACTTCGCCGACGCGTGGGGCTACGTGCCGCTTGCCGGACTGCTGGCGGTAGCCGTGGCGCTCGCCCTCTGCGCAATACAGGTGCCCGCGATCGGCGGTGCCGTCGCGGCGATCGGATTCGCCAGCTCCCTGGGATTGATCGTTCTGGCGCTGGTCACCCAGCAGGAGTCCTTCTACTGGCTCTTCACTGGGGCGGCGTCGGCGCTTGCGGCGAGGCCAGAGTCCGCTAAAGCTGCCGCCACCAGCGTCTCCCAGGACAGTTCCGCTACCACGCGTTGAGCGACCGTGCGGGCGTGGGCCCAGGCCTCGGGCTGGGCAGACAACGCGGCGCCCAGCAGCGTTCGAGCGTCGTCCTCGGGCTGCAGCTCGCGGGCGAGCCACTCGGGCAACCCGGACACAGCCTCGGTCGTCACGTGAGCCGGGATCCCGCGCGCCGCGAGTTGGACAACCCGCAGCTTCGTGCCCGATCCTGACCAGACCGGCACGATCCCAGGTCCGCCGGCCCGCTCCACCATGGCCTCGATGGTCTCGGCAAAGCCTTCGAAGCGCCACTCGGGGCCGGCGCCTGTTGCGGAGACCGTGCGTTCCGCTCGCCGCCGCAGCCGGCGTGGCAGGTGGCCGAAGACGTAAACGTCTCCGTCACCCGAGAACCCAGACGAGGCGAGCCGCTGGAGGCCGTCGCGGTTCGGAGGGTAGGCCCAGGTGCCGAATGTAAAGGCGGATCCTGGCGCCGGCTCGGCCCGGATGGGCCTGACGTCCGCCGAGACCCCATTCGGGAGGTTCGCGACTCTCGACCCGGGATAGCGTGACTCCAGGCTCGCGGCATCCCGCGCACCGGCGGCCCACACCACCGCGGCTGCGGAGACCACCTCCCGCTGCATCCTTTCGACCTCGCGCGACCGCCGGCCGGGAGCGATCTCTGCGATGAGCTTCGCCTCGTCGTTATGCGCGTCGTAGGCGACGGGGACACCGGTCGACGGGCCGAGCGCCTCCAGTACGCAGGCGGCGACCGGAAGGCGGGACGCGACCACCACATCGGCCGCTGCCGCCGCCTTCTTCAGCTCCGCCGACCAGGTGGACGTTGCCTTGTAGTACCACCACGGCGTCGTCCGCAAGCGCCGGAGAGGGCCGCGCAGCGGGGCCAGGGTCATACGACTCACCTCGCCGCCGCAGGCCCTGAGCCCTTCCACGATGCCCAGCACGCGGTCGCCGGCGCCGCGTGCCCGATCGGGCTCGCTGACTACGAGGAACCGGGTCATGACGCCGCCTCGGCAAGGATGGCCTTGTAGCGATCGGTCCATCTCGCGCGAAAGAGGACCCTCAGGGTCTCAGGCGGATAGGGGGAATCGGACGCTCGGATGGTGTGCGAGGCGCGGTTGAGCGCCACCAGGATCCCGAGCACCAAGCGAGCCCATTCCGCATAGATCCGGCCCCGGTGCCGGCGGTAGTAGAGGTACCTGCTCCGCAGGCGGAAGGGGGCGAGGCGTGACGCCGATGCTCCGGCAGACGAGCGCGACTCGGCGTGGCTGGCGGTGGCCGAGGGGACGACGTAGGTTCGCCAGAGGCGAGCCGCGGCGCGGCGGCAAAGATCCTCCTCCTCGGAGTACAGGAAGAAGGCCTCGTCGAACCCGCCGAGCTCGGCCGTGCGCCGGCGGTCGAGAAGGAGCAGGGCCCCCTCGGCGTAGTCGACCGGCACAGGGGCGGAGGCGGGTGATGGGGCGGGCCGATCACGGGATTGCTTCTCGAAACGCTCTGCCAGCCGCCTCGGAGTCATCCCGGCGAGATCGCTCCCCAGCGTCGAGAAGCTTCGCAACCGAGAGTGGGGGCGGAGCACCGGGGCAAAGGCGAAGCCATCGTCGTGTGCCGTAGCGGCAGCGACAAGGACGGCGACGGCCCCCGGATCTACCAGCGCGTCGGGGTTAGCGATCAGCACGTACGGCTCAGTGGAGGCGACCAGCCCGACGTTGCAGGCCGCCGCAAATCCGGTGTTGGCCGCCTGCCTCACCACGCGGCAGCCGAGCTCGGCCGCGATCTCGGCACTCTCATCGATCGAGGCGTTGTCGACCACGGGCATGCGCGCGAGCAGCACGCCTGACCCTGCAAGGGCCATCAGGCAGTCGCGT
>JAWVFM010000330.1:0-4447 GCA_033856015.1 Solirubrobacterales bacterium | reverse complement strand
CGGGCTTCGACCGGACGGAGGCAAGGATGGAACGCAAGTGGTGGACGCTGATCGCGGTCTGCGTCGCGACGTTCATGCTCCTCCTGGACATCACGATCGTCAACGTCGCGCTGCCCTCGATCCAGGCCGACCTGAACGCGAGCCTCTCGAGCCTTCAGTGGGTCGTGGACGCCTACGCGCTGACCCTCGCCTCGTTCCTCCTCGTCTTCGGCTCGCTCGGCGATCGGCTCGGGCGCCGGCGGATCTTCTCGGTGGGCTTCGCCGTCTTCACCGTGTCCTCGCTGCTCTGTGGCCTCGCGAAGGACCCGACGGTCCTGAACTTCTTCCGGGCGCTCCAGGGAGTGGGCGCCGCGGCGATGTTCGCCACGGCGCTCGCACTCATCGCCCAGGAGTTCGAGGGTCGCGAGCGCGGCACTGCGATCGGCGTCTGGGGGGCAACGGTCGGCGGCGCCGTCGCTGTCGGGCCGCTTGTCGGCGGCGTCATCACGGATGCGCTCGGCTGGGAGTGGATCTTCTTCGTCAACGTCCCGATCGGGATCGCGGCGATCGTCCTGACGGAGACCCGGCTCGCGAACGTTGCCGCCACCGACGCCCAGCCGATCGACTGGGCCGGCGTGACGACGTTCTCGCTTTCCCTCTTCGGCCTGATCTTCGGCCTGATCCGCGGCAACAGCGAGGGCTGGTCCAGCCCGCAGATCGTGACCTCGTTCGCCGGCGCCGCGCTGTTGATGATCGCCTTCGTGGCCATCCAGGCGCGACGCGCGAACGCGATGCTCGACCTGAGGCTCTTCCGGGTCAGCTCCTTCGGGGGCGTCTCGATCGTCGCCTGGGCGCTGTCGGCCAGCATGTTCGCGATGTTCCTCTACCTCACGCTCTACATCCAGGACGTGCTCGGCTACCAGCCGCTCGACGCAGGAATCCGCTTCCTGCCGACCACGGTCCTCTCGTTCTTCGTCGCGCCGATCTCCGCCAACCTCTCGGACCGGATTCCGGTCCGGGTGCTGATGGGCCTCGGGCTGTTCCTCACGGGCGTGGGGCTCTTCCTGATGCACGGCGTCCAGCCGGGCGACTCCTGGACCGGCCTCCTGCCCGGGTTCATGGTGAGCGGCGTCGGCGTCGGGATGGTGAACCCGATGATCGCCGAGACGGCGCTCGGCGTCGTCCCGCCGGCGCGCGCCGGCATGGCCTCCGGCATCAACTCGACGTTCCGCCAGATCGGCATTGCCACCGGGGTTGCCGGGTTGGGGGCGGTCTTCTCGTCCAGGATCGCCTCGGAGCTCACCAGCCACCTGTCCACCGCGCCGGCGGCGGTCCAGGCGCACGAGGGTCAGCTCTCCGACGCCGTTTCCTCGGGCGCGATCCACCAGGCGCTCGCCAACGTCCCGGCGAAGTTCCACGATCAGGTCCAGGCGGCGGCCAACGCCTCGTTCATCACGGCGTTCAACGAGATCCTGCTGATTGCCGCGATCGTCGCCGTCACGGGATCCGTCCTCGGCTTCCTGATGGTGCGAAAGCGCGACTTCGTCGGCTCGCCTCAGGCGCAGGAGCCCGAGGAGGCTCCCGGCGCCCCGGCTTCGCCCGTTCCAGCGGGCTGACACCGACAGCCGGGGCGTGGGGCGAGTCCGTCCCGCGCCGTCGCTATATCAGGGGGCGTGCTGCACGAGCTGCGGATCGAGAACCTGCTCCTGATCGAGCGCGCCGAGCTCCGCCTGGAGCCCGGCCTGAACGCGATCACCGGGGAGACGGGCGCGGGCAAGACCGTGCTCGCTCACTCGCTGGACCTGCTCCTCGGGGGCCGGGCTCGGCCGCAGATCGTCCGACCCGGAGCCCAGGAGGCCTACGTCGAGGGCGTGTTTGCCGTTCCGGAGGGCCTGTTCGCCGATCCGGAGCTGGGCGAGCTCCGCGAGCGGCTTCCCGAGGACGCCGCAGAAATCGTCCTCGGGAGGCGGATCGGCGCGTCCGGGCGGACCAGCGCCTTCATCCAGGGGCGCTCCGCCAACGCCGCCGACCTCCAGGCCCTCGGCTCGCGGCTCCTCGCCTTCTACGGCCAGCACGAGCACCGGCGCCTGATGCTCGCCTCGGCCCAGCTCGACATCCTCGACTCCTTTGCCGGCCCGGAGCACCTGGAGCGCCGGCGGGGCTACGCCGCGGTCCACGCGGAGGTCGGCTCGCTGGCTCGCGAGCTCGAGGAGCTTCGCGAGCGCGAGGGCGCTCGCGAGCGAGACCTCGACCTGCTGCGCTTCGAGCTCGCCGAGATCGAGGCCGCCGCGCCCGACCCGGGCGAGCTCGCCGAGCTGGCGGCCGAGCGCGAGCGCCTGCGCCACGCCGAGGGGCTGCGGGAAGCTGCCTCCGGGGCGCTCGGCGCGATCGCCGATCCCGACGCCGAGGCCGATGCGTCGGGCGCCGTCGCCGCCGCGGGTGGCGCGCTCGGAGCGGTCGAAGGCGTCGATGCCGGCCTCGACGAGCTCACGGCGAGGGTCCGCGCGCTCGCCCTTGAGCTCGACGACATCGGTGGCGAGCTTCGCTCCTACCTCGATTCGCTTGCGGCGGACCCGGCGCGCCTCGAGGCGGTTGAGGAGCGGCTCGCCGCCGTCGACCGGCTGGAGCGAAAGCACGGGGGCTCGGTCACCGCCGTCCTGGACCACGCCGAGCGCTGCCGGGCGGAGATCGAGCGGCTGGAGAACGCCGAGGAGCTCGCGGCCGGCCTTGGCGGGCGGATCGAAGCCGCGGCCGCGCGCCGCAAGGCGATCGCGGCTGACCTCACCAAGGCGCGAAAGCGGGCAGGCGGTGACCTGTCCGGCCGCGTCGGGTCGGAGCTCGCCGAGCTTGCGATGGACGGCGCGCGCCTGGAGGTCGCGCTCGAACCGCACCCCGACGGCTTCGGGCCGTACGGGGCTGAGCGTGTTGAGCTGCGGATCTCCACCAACGAGGGAATGCCGCTTTCGCCGCTTCGCGAGGCTGCTTCGGGCGGTGAGCTCTCGCGCGTGATGCTCGCGCTCACGGGACTGGGCGCCGGAGCGCAGCGCACGCTGGTCTTCGACGAGATCGACGCGGGAATCGGCGGCACGACCGCCCGTGCGGTCGGCGAGCGGCTGCGCGCCCTGGCCGCGACGGGCCAGGTCATCTGCATCACGCACCTGCCTCAGGTCGCCTCTCTGGCGGCCGCGAACTTCACGATCGAGAAGGCGCTCGCGGACGGAGCGACGGAGGCAACGGTGAACCGGGTGGAGGGCGAAGACCTGGTGAGCGAGATCTGCCGGATGCTCGGCGCGGACGCGGGCGACGAGGCCGCCACGCGCCACGCCCGCGAGCTCCTCGCCGCCGCCTGAAGCACGCAGTTCTCCCCTCGCGCCCGGCGTCGACCGTCAGCGTTAGTCACACGGCGCGATAATCCGCTGATGGCCAACTCGGTGCGTGAACGCGCGCGCGGCCTCGCGTGGCCCGGTCGGGGACGCGAGGCTGAGCCGAGCGCGCCGATCAGCGGGTCGGCGCGGCTCGGGAAGAAGACCAAGAACCTGGTCAAGCGCCTGGATGCCGGTGACGTCGCGATCATCGACCACGCGGACCTCGACAGAATTGCCGCCGAGGACCTGGTCGCGAGCGGCGTGCGCGCGGTGGTCAACGTCGCGAACTCGTCAACCGGCCGCTATCCGAACCCGGGGCCTCTCGTCCTGGTCCGCGCCGGCGTCCGCCTGGTCGACGCGCCCGCGGCGCCGCTCTTCGAGGAGCTTCGCGACGGCGAGGCGATCGTCGTGGACGGCGGCGAGGTCCGGCGGGATGGAACGCTGCTGGCATCCGGGCACGTCCTCGAGGTCGCTGAGCTCGAGGCGCAGATGGCCGAGCAGCTCGAGCGCCTCGACGAGGCCATCGGCGCCTTCGCGGAGAACACGATGCTGCGGATCCGGGAGGAGGGCGCCCTGCTTGCCGGCAAGATCGACTTCCCGCGCACCCGTACGAACTTTCGCGATCGCCACGTCCTCATCGTCGTTCGCGGGACCACCTACCGGCGAGACCTGAACGCGCTGCGGGCCTACATCCAGGACGTCAAGCCGATCCTCGTGGGCGTCGACGGCGGCGCCGACGCCATTCTCGAGGCGGGGCTTCAGCCCGACGTCGTCCTGGGCGACATGGACTCCGCCAGCGACGAGGCGCTGCGTTGCGGGGCCGAGCTCATCGTCCACGCCTACAGCGACGGCCGCGCCCCGGGATGCGAGCGGCTCGTGGACCTCGGCCTCGAGCATGTGGTCGCGCCCGCGGTCGGCACGAGCCAGGACGTGGCGATGCTGATGGCCTACGAGAGCGGCGCGGCGCTGATCGTCAGCGTGGGCGCCCACTTCAACCTCGTTGAGTTCCTGGACAAGAACCGGGCCGGGATGTCCTCGACCTTCCTGACCCGGCTGCGGATCGGCGAGACCCTCGTCGATGCGAAGGGCGTGAGCCGCCTCTA
>JAWVFM010000329.1:0-5013 GCA_033856015.1 Solirubrobacterales bacterium | reverse complement strand
CGCGGCGGCGCCTGCCAGGACGAGCGCGCCGGCCGCGGCGGCGATGCCCATGTGCCTGCGAAGCAGGCCGATCCGGCTGGTGGTCGCCTCGCTGCGCTCTGCCGGCACCGGCTTCGGGGCCGGCGCGATCGGCTCGCCCCCGACCGCGGCTCGCAGGTCTGACGCGAAGTCGCGTGCGGCGGCGTAGCGCTCGCCGGGCTTCTTTGCCATCGCGCGGGCGATCACATCGTCGACCGCGGCAGGCAACTCGGCCGCTGCATCGCTCGGGCGGGGCGGCACCGCGTTCGCGTGCGCGAAGAGCTTGGCGAGGTCGGTGTCGCGACGGTACGGCGGCTGGCCCGTGAGCGCGAAGTAGGCGACGCCGCCCAGCGCGTAGACGTCGGCGCGCGAGTCCACGGCCTCGCCCTCGACCTGCTCCGGGGCGACGTAGTCGACGCTGCCGAGGAAGACCTTCGCCGAGGTGAGGCTGGAATCGGACCCGACCGAGCGGCTGATGCCGAAGTCGGTCAGAAACGCCCGCTCACCGGCTCGCCCGCTCTCGATCAGGATGTTCGAGGGCTTGACGTCGCGGTGGACCAGGCCGCGATCGTGGGCGGCGTCCAGGCCCTCTGCCACTCCGGCGATCAGCGCCGCAACCCTGGCGGGCTGGAGCGCTCCCTCCCGCTCCACCGTCGCCCGCAGATCCTCGCCGTCGACCAGGCGCATCGCGATGTAGAGCCGGCCCTCCTCCTCGCCGGCATCGTGGACGGGGACGACGTTCGGATGCTCCACCTGGGCGGCGAGCCGCGACTCCCTGCGGAAGCGCTCGCGGAACCCGGGATCGGCGGAGAGCGCCGGGGCGATGACCTTCAGGGCGCGCTCGCGCTCGAGCGCGACGTTCCGCGCCCGGTAGACGACTCCCATTCCGCCACGGCCGATCTCGGCCTCGATGACGTGCCCCGCGAACTGCCGGCCAGGCCGCAGCTCCCCGGGGTCGGCATCCCCTGGTCCCGGCGCCCGGGTCGCATCGCTCACGGCGACTCGACGAGCATGGTCACGTCGAGGGCGGGTGCCGAGTGTGTCAGCGCTCCAACCGAGATGAACTCGACACCCGTGGCGGCCACGGCAGCCACGTTCTCCAGGGTCACCCCGCCCGACGCCTCGAGCGCCGGACTGCCGGTTCCGGCGTCCCTGAGCGCCACGGCCGCGGCGAGGTCGTCGAGCGTCATGTTGTCCAGGAGCAGGCGCTCGGCGCCGGCCGCCAGGGCGGCCTCCACCTCGCCCAGGTCTTCGCACTCGACCTCGACGTCCAGCCCGCTGCCCTCGGCACGGGCCCTGCGGACGGCCTCCTCCACGCCGCCGGCGATGGCGACGTGGTTCTCCTTGATCAGGATCGCGTCGTAGAGGCCCATCCTGTGGTTGACGCCGCCGCCCGCCGCCACCGCAGCCTTCTCGAGCGCGCGCAGGCCGGGCGTCGTCTTGCGCGTGTCGAGGATGCGGGCGTCGGTGCCATCCACCGCGGCCGCGAAGCGGGCGGTGAGCGTCGCGATCCCGGAGAGCCGGCCAAGGAGGTTGAGCGCGACCCGTTCTCCGGCGAGGAGAGCGCGCGCCGGCCCTGCGGCGATCGCGAGGTCGGTCGGCACGGACTCCCGCCACTCGCCCTCGGTCGCCAGGAGCTCGAAGTCGTCGGCGCCCGCCTCTCGCAGCACCTCGCCCGCCACCTCGAGGCCGAAGACCACGCCGGGCGCCTTCTGGACGATCCACGCCCTCGCCCGGGCCTCCGCCGGGACGGTCGCCTCCGAGGTCACGTCGCCGGAGCCCACATCCTCGGCCAGGGCCCGGGCCACGAGCTCACGGGTGGGGTCGTCCATGCCTAGGTGTCGGCGGCGCTCTTCAGCAGGTACTCGCGGACGAAGCCGTCCAGGTCGCCGTCGAGCACGCGCTGGGCGTCGCCCATCTCGAATCCGGTCCGATGGTCCTTCACCCGCTGGGACGGATGGAGCGTGTAGCTGCGGATCTGCGAGCCCCACTCCACAGCCTTCTGCTCACCGCGCTCCGCGGCGAGCTCCTCGGCACGCTTGCGCTCCTCCTCTGCCAGAAGCTTGGCGCGCAGGAGCTTCATCGCGGTCGCCTTGTTCTGGGTCTGCGAGCGCTCGTTCTGGCACTGGACCACGATGCCCGTGGGGATGTGCGTGAGGCGCACGGCCGAATCGGTCTTGTTGACGTGCTGGCCGCCGGCTCCGGAGGCGCGATAGGTGTCGACGCGCACGTCCTCGTCCGCGAGCTCGACCTGGACGTCGTCCTCCACGAGCGGCGCGACGTCGACCTGGGCGAACGCCGTATGGCGTCGCGACTGGGCGTCGAACGGCGAGATCCGCACCAGGCGGTGAACGCCGCGCTCGGCGCCGAAGAGCCCGTAGGCGTTCTCGCCGCGCACGACGAAGGTCGCCGACTTGAGCCCGGCCTCCTCACCCTCCGACGCCTCCGCCATCTCGACCTTGAAGCCCCGCGACTCGGCCCAGCGCAGGTACATGCGCACGAGCATCTCGGCCCAGTCCTGCGAGTCCGTGCCGCCGGCCCCCGAGCGGATCGTCACCACGGCGTCGCCGGCATCGTGCTCCCCGCGGAACAGGCGCGCCTCCTCGAGCTCGGCCAGCCGCCCCTCGATCCCGTCGAGCTGGGAGCCGAGCTCCGCGGCGATCTCGTCGTCCTCCGCGGCAAGCTCGATGAGCTCGGCAAGGTCGCCCACCTCCGTCTCGAGCGAGCGGAAGGTCTCGAGCCGGCGCTGCGCAGCGGCGTGGCGAGCGGAGGTCCGAGCGGCGGCTTCCTGGTCGTCCCAGAAGCCCGGCCGCTGCATCTCCTGCTCGAGGCCGGCTACCTCGGATTCGAGCTGCGCCGGGTCAAAGGTAGTCCGCGAGCAGCTTCAAGCCGTCGCGTACCTCCTGGGAACGTTCCTCGATCGTCCTGTCGGCGCCCGCTTCGGCCATGGCCACAGCATATGCCGACGGCCCGGCGCTACCGCCTCGCGTCACGCCATCTCGTCGCCACCGAAGACCGCGAGCGCGGCTTCACGGTCCGCGAACGGGCGCCAGCTCGCGACCTTCCCGTCGCGAAGCTCGAAGAGCCAGGCCATGGCGTCGGCGCCAATCTCCTCGCCGTAGTGGCCCTCCTCGTCCCAGTGCCAGCGGCGGACGATGAGCGCCAGGACGCGGTCGCCCTCCGCGTGGAGCTCGGACACCTCGATGGTCTGCTGAACTCCCCCGGGCGCTCGGGTCGCCCACGCCCTCGCCTCCTCGGCGCCGCGCCGCAGCCCGCGATTGCCGTGGATCTCGACGCCGGGGTCGAGCGTCGCTACGAAAGCGTCGAGGTCCCGGGCGTTGAAGGCGTCGATGAAGGCTTTCGCGACGGCGGTGCCGTCACGCGCCATGGCATTTCTTGTACTTCTTGCCCGACCCGCACCAGCAGGGGTCGTTGCGGCCGATGTTCTCGCGGTCGTCGTTGACCTTGGTGGTGGGGTTGGGACCCGCGTCCGGTGATCCGGCGCCGTTCTCGGGCGCCGGCGCCGCTGCCGTCGCGACCGCGCCTCCACCGGCGGCCTGCATGCTGGCCTGCTCAAGGGCCGACGGCTGCTCCGGGCCGCCGCCCGAGTAGCTGACCGCGGCGGGCTGAGCCGGCTCGGGCTGGAAGTCGGCGGGCTCCACGGTGACCTCGACGTGGAAGATCACCCGGGCGAACTCCTCCCAGATCGAGTTCATCAGCTCCCGGAACATCTCGAAGCCCTCGTTCTTGTAGGCGACGAGCGGGTCGATCTGGGCGAATCCCCGGAGGTGGATTCCCTCGCGCAGGTAGTCCATCTCGTAGAGGTGCTCGCGCCAGCGGTTGTCGATGATCTGCAGGAGGATCTGGCGCTCGAGGTAGCGCATCAGCTCATCGCCAAGCTCGCCCTCGCGACGCTCGTAGGCGGCAAGCGCGTCCTCCGTGAGGACGTTGGCGATCTCCTCGCGATCCGAATGCGATGCGTCGATCTCGGCGAGGTTCGCCTGGAGCGGCCAGAGCTGGCCGGCCTGCGCCTCGAGCCCGGCCATGTCCCAGTCCTCGTAGACCTCGCCGACCGTGTACTCCTCGACGAGGCGCAGGATGGCCGAGCCCAGCTCCTCGCTGACGACATCGGACATGTCCCGGCCCTCGAGGATCTCGCGGCGGTACTTGTAGACGACGCGGCGCTGCTCGTTCATCACGTCGTCGTACTCGAGCACGCGCTTTCTGATCAGGAAGTTCTGCTGCTCGACCTTCTTCTGGGCGTTCTCGATCTGCTTCGTGAGGAGCTTCGCCTCGAGCGGGTACTCCTCGCCCTCGTCGTCCACCGGGCCGAGGCGGTCGAGGATCTTGTAGATCCGATCACCGGCGAAGAGGCGAACCAGGTCGTCCTCGGCCGAGAGGAAGAAGCGCGACTCGCCGGGGTCGCCCTGGCGGCCGGAGCGGCCGCGGAGCTGGTTGTCGATGCGCCGCGACTCGTGGCGCTCGGTGCCGCAGATGAAGAGGCCTCCCAGCTCGCGGACCTTCTCGCCCTCGGACTGGCACCCGGCCTCGATGGCCGGCAGAGTGGTCTCGATCGCCGCCTCGTAGCCCTCGTCGCCGGGCTGCAGGCCCTGCTTTGCGACCTCGCCCCGCGCCATCATCTCCGGGTCGCCGCCGAGCTTGATGTCGACGCCGCGGCCCGCCATGTTCGTCGCGATGGTGACGGCGCCGACACGGCCCGCCTGGGCGACCGTCTCGCCCTCGCGCTGGGCGTGCTCGGGCTTGGCGTTCAGGACGACGTGCTCGACGCCCTTGCGGCGGAACTCCTCCGAGAGCATCTCGGAGACCTCGACGGAGATCGTTCCCACGAGGACGGGCTGGCCGGCCTCGCTGCGTTCCGCGATCTCACCGACTACCGCCTTCCACTTCGCCTGCTTGGTCTTGTAGATCTGGTCGTTGTGGTCGGCGCGGACCATCGGCATGTTGGTCGGGATCTCGACAACCGGCATCTCGTAG
>JAWVFM010000328.1:0-3442 GCA_033856015.1 Solirubrobacterales bacterium | reverse complement strand
GCCTCCAGGCGCTTTCGAGGCTCGGCGTCCATCAGGCGGCGAGTCTAGACATGGCGCTAGCGTTCTCCGCATGCCGGAACCGGGTCCCAAGGCGATCGGAACATGGAGCGGCGGGCGCTTCATGCATTTCGGCGAGCCGCTCGACGACGAGCGCCTGGAGGCGCTGGTTCGCCCGGGCGCGGGGATCGACACGGTCCTGACCGCGGACGTCTACGGTGAGGGCGCCGCCGACGAGCTCCTCGGGCGCGCGCTGGCCGGCCTCGACCGCGAGTCCTACTCGCTCGTGGGGGCCGTGGGCCACGACTTCTACGCGGGCGAGCGCGACGGACCGCGCGGCTTCCCGCGCTTCACGGACGCCTCGCTCCGCGGCACGGATGACTATGCCGGCTACCTGCGGATGTCCACCGAGCGAAGCCTCGAGCGGCTGGGCGTGGAGCGATTCGACCTCCTGCTCCTCCACAACCCGGATCGCAGCGGCTTCGAGTCCGCGGCTGTCTGGGAGGCGATGGCCGGGCTGCGTGACACCGGCCTCTGCGGCGCAATCGGCGTCGCGCCCGGCCCGGCGAACGGGTTCACCCTGGACCTGATCGCCTGCTTCGAGTCCTTCGGCGAGCTGATCGATTGGGCGATGGTCATCCTCAACCCGCTCGAACCGTGGCCCGGGGAGCTCGTTCTCGATGCGGCGGCGCGCAACGACGTCCGAGTCATCACCCGCGTGGTGGACTACGGCGGGCTCTTCTGGGGCGACCTGACGCCCGAGACCCCGCTCGGCGACGGCGACCATCGCCGCTTTCGCCCCACGGGCTGGGTGGAGGCGGGCCTCCAGAAGCTCGAGACGATGCGCCCGATCGCAGAGCGCCACGGCTTGACGCCTCTCCAGCTCGCCTGCGCATGGAACCTGTCGCACCCGGCAGTCGAGTGCGTGGTGCCGACGCTCATCCAGGAGGCCGGTCCCGGCGCGCGCCCTGTCGAGGACAAGCGCGCCGAGCTCGCCGCGCTCCCCGCCGCTGCGTCGCTCGCGGACGACGAGGTCGCCGAGGTTCGGACGATCGGCGACAACACCGGCTGCATGGCCCTGAAGGGCGCCAGCCCTGAGCACGACGGCGCGGAGCGGCCAGACCGCTGGGCGCTCACGCCGGAGCTGGTCGCTGCGGCGGAGCGCTGGAACCTCGACCCGCAGGCCGACCTGGCGAGCGGTAAGGTCAAGTCATGAAGCGCGTCCTCCTGATCGTCCTCATGGCTTCGGCGCTGCTGGTTTCAGCCGGCGCGGTCAGTCCCGCGAGCCAGTTCCACAAGCACCGGTTCACTGCGGACCTTCAGGGCGGCCTCAACAACGCCGGGCTCGAGCTCAACGGCTTCTTCAAGAACGGTGAGCCGCAGTACGTGACCGACCTCGAGTGGCACAACGTGTCGTGCGGCGGGCCCTACGCGGGCGTCCAGCACTGGAGCATCAACGTGACCGGCAAGGGGAAGTTCAGCAAGACGCATGCCATCCACAACGGCTATCAGGGATCGACGGTGACGATCACCGGCAAGTTCTCCCACCAGAACCGCAGGCTCGCCGGGACCTTCTCGGTCTCAGCGACGCCCGGCTGTCCGACCGGCACGGGCGACCTCCCCTACCGGACCCACAGGGGCTAGGCGGACTCCTCAGCGACCTCGTCGGCCTCGTCGGCCGACTCCTCCGCCACGGCCTCGGTGACGAGCGTCGGAGCGCGACCGCCCTCGATCGTCTCCTTGGTGACAACGCATTTGCGGACGTCGCGGCGCGAGGGCAGCTCGAACTGGGTGTCGAGCAGCGTCTCCTCGATGATCGAGCGCAGGCCGCGGGCGCCGGTCTCGCGCTCGAGCGCCTTGTCGGCGATCGCCGCGAGGGAGTCCTCGGCGAAGACGAGCTCGATGTCGTCGAACTCGAAGAACCGCTGGAACTGGCGTGTGAGGGCGTTCTTCGGCTCGGTGAGGATCTGGGTGAGGTCGTCGCGGCTGAGCTGGTGGATCGCCGTCACGACGGGCAAGCGCCCGATGAACTCGGGGATCAGCCCGTACTCGATCAGATCCTCAGGCAGGACCTGCTCGAAGAGCCCGCCCATGTCGCGCTCGGCCTTCGTGCGCAGCTCGGCGCCGAAGCCGACGCCCTGGTGGCCGATGCGCCGCTCGATCAGCTGGTCGAGGTTCGCGAATGAGCCACCGCAGATGAAGAGGATGTTCGTCGTGTCGATCGAGAGGAACTCCTGGTGTGGGTGCTTGCGCCCGCCCTGCGGAGGCACGGAAGCGGTCGTCCCTTCGAGGATCTTCAGGAGCGCCTGCTGGACGCCCTCGCCCGAGACGTCACGGGTGATGGAGGGGTTGTCCGCCTTGCGCGCGATCTTGTCGATCTCGTCGATGTAGATGATCCCCGTCTCGGCCTTCTTCACATCGAAGTCGGCGGCCTGGATCAGCTTGAGGAGGATGTTCTCCACGTCCTCCCCGACATAGCCGGCCTCGGTGAGGGCCGTGGCGTCGGCGATGGCGAAGGGGACGTTCAGGATGCGCGCGAGCGTCTGGGCCAGGAGCGTCTTGCCGCAGCCCGTGGGACCGAGCAACATGATGTTCGACTTCTGGAGCTCGACCTCGGTCTCGTCGCTCTGCGAGATCTGGACGCGCTTGTAATGGTTGTAGACGGCCACCGAGAGGGCGCGCTTCGCACCGTCCTGGCCCACCACGTAGTCGTTGAGGACCCCGTAGATCTCCATGGGCTTTGGCAGCGCCTCGAGCTCGAACGTGGGCGCCGGCTGGAGCTCCTCGTCGATGATCTCGTTGCAGAGATCGATGCACTCGTCGCAGATATAGACACCCGGCCCCGCGATCAGCTTCTTGACCTGGCGCTGGGACTTCCCGCAGAAGCTGCAGAGAAGCTGTTCGTTGGAGTCGGTTGGACGGGCCAGCGGTCTCTCCCTTGAATCTCGCTCTATCTGGTGTTGCGAGCCGCCGGAATGAGGTTACGGCACTCCTGGTCCGGGCTCGCCAAGAGGGAGTTACTGCGTTGAGCCTGGCGTCCCTTCCCGCGAACGCGTCGGCCCAGCTCGAGGCGTCCCATGCGTCCGCGTGACCTCGGCAGCCTCGCTACGCTCGATCGAGCGACCCATTTGCTTCGAGGAGGAATGCGGATGAGGACGAGGATGCTCATCGCCGTCGCGGTGGTGGGAGGCGTGCTTCTGCTGGCCGCCGGGGCCACCGGCAAGACGTCGCGTTACACCGGGCCGATCCAGCCCTCCGGGACGCTCCGCTTCGTGCTGACCGAGAAGAGCGACATCCTGCGTCTGCGTAAAGGCTTCTCCTTCTCGAAGCTCCCGCTCGCGTGCTTACGCCGCAAGGAGACAACGTCGGGCAGCCTGACCTTCCCCGTGAACGTCCACCACAAGCAGTTCAAGGCGGTGGCGAAATCGCATTCGGGCTCCTCCTC
>JAWVFM010000327.1:0-4596 GCA_033856015.1 Solirubrobacterales bacterium | reverse complement strand
CCCAGCCGCTCACGCCCGAGGACACGATGAGCGCGCTCCGCTACATCTGCAAGGACCAGGGCCTCCTGGACGAGTTCGAGCGAGTCGGCGAGGCCGACTTCTCCTACGAGGTCGAGGGCCTGGCCCGTTTTCGCGTGAACGCCTTCAAGCAGCGGGGCCACGTCTCGATCGCACTGCGAACGATCCCGTACCAGGTGCGGACGGTCGCGGACCTCGGCCTGCCTCCCGTGATCTCGACGCTTGCCGAGGAGCCGCGCGGGATCATCCTTCTGACCGGGACCACCGGCTCGGGCAAGTCGACGACGCTCGCGGCGATGATCGACCACATCAACTCGACCCGGGCGCGCCACATCGTCACCCTCGAGGACCCGATCGAGTACCTCCACCGCGACAAGAAGTCGATCATCAACCAGCGCGAGGTCGGTCACGACACCGAAAGCTTCGGCCGCGCCATGCGACGGGTTCTGCGCCAGGACCCGGACGTGATCCTGATCGGGGAGATGCGCGACGAGGAGACCGTGCGCACGGCGCTCTCCGCCGCCGAGACCGGCCACCTCGTGCTCTCCACGCTGCACACGCTCGACGCGTCGGAGACCATCAACCGCATCGTGGACTTCTTCCCGCCGCACCTTCAGCACCAGGCGCGCGTCATGCTCAGCACGACGCTTCGCGGGGTCGTCTCCCAGCGCCTCGTGTCCCGTGCCGACGGCCTCGGGCGCATCGCCGCGTGCGAGGTCCTGGTCGTCACCGGGCGTGTCCAGGACCTGATCCTCAACCCGGACGAGACCGGCCGGATCACCGAGGTGATCGCCGAGGGCGAGTTCTACGGGATGCAGACCTTCGACCAGTCTCTTCTCAAGCACGTGAACAGCGGCCTGATCACCGCCGAGACGGCGCTCGAGGTCGCATCCAGCCCGCACGACTTCAAGCTGATGCTCGAGGCGAAGGGAAGGACGGCCAGCGGCTTCGACCAGGTCGCGAACGGGTCCGAGGCGCAAGAGGAAACAGGGCCCGAGGTCGCGGACGACTCACTTCAGTTCGTAAAGCATTAGAGCTATACTTGGCTTTCGAGCCGGTGGAGCGCATGCGTACGGAGCGCGCCCCCCGGAGTCAGGAACGAACGCGAAGGCCATGGCTGACTCTCCCTGTCCCGTTGGTTGTTGCGCGGAGATCATCTCCGGCAAGTGGACGTTGCTCCTCATTCGGGACCTCGCCGCTGGCCCGTGCCGCTTCTGCGAGCTCGAGCGCTCGCTCAACGGCATAAGCCCGCGCACGCTCTCCCTGCGTCTGCGCGCGCTCGAGGAGGAGGGCATTCTCGCCCGCCGCACCTACCCAGAGGTTCCGCCGCGGGTCGAGTACGCGCTCACCGACAAGGGTCGTGCGCTCGTGCCGCTGATCGAGGACATGCGCGCCTACGGTCGCCGCTGGCTGGTCGCCGAGCACTCGGCTCGCGCCGCCGTCGCGGTCTAGCCGCCCCGCCCCTCTTCAACTCCCGCCGAGTGGAGAAAAACGTCGACGGAGACGTCGTTTCTCTCCACTCAGTGAATTTGGCGCTTGCAAGCTCGCTTGCAGGGCAGGAAGGTCCCGTGCCTGGGCGAAGCCACACGCCATGCACGATCTGGTTGCTCGCGAAGCGCTGACGACGATGTCCCGCGACGCCGCAAAGCGCTTTCACGAGCTGCTCGCGGCAGGCCGGGAGATTCCCTACGTAGTCCGCGAGCCCGGCGACGGATCGCCGCTCTGCGAGTACGAGCCGCAGACCGCCCGGTTCATTCGCGATAACGCCCCTGCCCTGCGCGAGCTCGACTCCTTCGGCGCCGCCTGCGCCGCGCTCGAGGTGGCCAACCTCGCCGGGCCCTACCTCGAGGCGGCCGCAATCGCCGTGCCCGGCGACCCGCGCAAGCGCTCGGAGCTCGCCTGCGTCGTCTTCCTCGCTCGCCTCTGGGAGGACTCGACCGACTTCTCGCTGGATGGAGGACGCCTCGAGGCATCCCTCGCCGAGCTCTTGGCAGGCGGCGAGCCCAGGGACGACGAGATCGAGGTGGTCGTCCCGATTCGCGGCCTGCAGATGCAGACGGAGCGGCTCGACCTGGCAACGGCCACCATCGTTCGCGCCGATGTGGTCGAGGTTCCACCCGAGGCACGGAGCACCGAGGGTGCCGGCGCTGCCGGCTGGCAGCCCACCTTCCTTGCCGTCGCCCGGATCGGCGAGGTCGCCGACGGCGGCGAGCCCGCTGACGCCGGCGCCCGCGCGGTCGAGGCGTTCAAGGCCCTGATCTCCACCCTTCGCCTGTTCAAGTCCGGCGGCGTCGGCCTTGGGCCGCACGCCTGGGCGCGCACGGGCACCGACCGCTGGCGGCGGATCGCCACCGGCGAGGGACGGCCGCGTCCGGGCGGCTACGTCCTGGTCGACGAGGACCTCGGCGACGTCGTGGCCCTCTCGCGGGCACTCGCCCAGCGATCGAACCCGTTTGGCGCTCCGGCGAAGGCAAGGCCCGGCTTTGCGGGCGCCCTGGCACGCGCCGTCTCGCGCTTCGAGCTCGGCCTCGACCGGGGTGCCGCGCTGGAGGCGCTGAACGACTATCTGCTCGCGCTCCGCTTCGTCCTCGAGGGCGGGGGCCCGGCCGACCTCGGGCTCTCGATGCGCGTTGCCGCGCTCTGCTCCGAGCCGGAGGCCCGCGCCGAGACGAAGGCAGTGATCGACCGGGCGATGGCGCTCGAGCGCGAGCTGTGGACCGGGGAGCCCGCCGCAGCGGGCGGTGACGGCACGGCTGTCGTGACCGGTCAGGTCGAGGAGCTGGCCCGCGCGATCTTCAAGGACGCCGCCTGCGGGCACCTTGGAACGGACCTCCGCGCCACAGCGGACGAGATCCTCCTTGCCGACGGCCTCTCCATCGGCGAGGGCGCGGCGGAGCAGCGCGGCGGGACGGCCGAGTGGGAGACCGAAGAAGACGGCGGCGAGTACGAGTGGCCCGCGGAGGACGAGGCCACACCGGAGGTCGACCCGGAGATCTTGAGCGAGGGAGGGCCAGGCGAAGAGCCGGAGCCGGTGGAGTACGACGTGCCGTCCGAGCCGTGGGCCGGCGACGTCAGCGTTGCGGGTTGGTCAGACGAGCCGGAGGAGCAGCAGACCCTCGCGGAGGAGCTCGAGCAGGTGACCGGAGCGGAGAGTCGAATCAAGGTCCAGCGCCACCTCGAGGTGCAGAGCCACTTCGTGGACGAGCCCGAGTACGAGCCCGAGCCTGAGGAGGAGACCGTGATCGCCCCAACGAACGCAAGCGAGGCAGCCCGCCGAGTCCTGCGCGAACGACCCGTCGCGGCGATTGCGGCCGGCCCGGAGCTGAACCCCGTGGACGAGCTGATCGAACGCAGCGAGACCGAGCGCCGCGACGTCACGGACCGAGTCGCCTTCCTCTTCCCGCGTCCCGAGACCTGCCAGTGGGACATCCGCGAGGTGGGCTACGACCGCACGAGACGAGCGGGCGACCAGGCGAGTTAGTGAGGAGCTTTAGCTCCGAAACCAGCGTGTAAGGGCGCCGAAGGCGTCCGCAATTGATTTCAGTCCCACCGCCACCATCACATCCCCAGATCAAACTCAGGTCCGATCACCCAGGAAAAAGAGCAGGTCAGGCCGCCGGTAACCCCGGCGGCCTCGGCCTTTCCGGGGTGAATCGCCGGCGCTGGATGATCTAGGGCAGCTTTTGGTCGAGCTGCGCCGTGAACTGCGAGGGATCGCTCGCGTCGGTGATGTCGAGGGGCGCGGGCTGCGTGTTCGCCTGCTCCAGGACGAACGAGGGGGTCGTGCTGAGCCCGCGGCTCGAGAACTGCGCCGTCGAGGCGTCCAGGAGCTTCGTCACCGCCGCCGATCCCTGCGCGTCCGTGGCTGCGGCCACGTCCAGGCCGCGGGTGTTCTTCGCGAGCGTGTGGAGGAACGAGTCCGTGACGTACCCGGAGTTCTCCTCGTCCTGGTTTCGGTAGAAGAGGTCGACGAACGGCCAGAGCCGGTTCTGCAGCGAGGCCGCCAGGGCGAAGCGCGCGGCCGTCTCGGACTGGTTCTCGGAGAACCCGTTGCCGATGAAGGTCTGCGGCTCGAAGCGAAGCCGCAGCCGGCCGGGCCTGACGTAACGGTCCACGATCGTCGGGAGCGAGGAGAGCGTGAAGGCACGGCAGAACGGGCACTGCAGGTCGGCGTACTCCACGAGGGTCGCGGGAGCCTTCGGGTCGCCGAGGTAGAGGCCCTGCTCGCGGATCCCGCCGAAGAGCTCGGCGACCGCCTGGCGATCCGCGGGGAGGTGCTGGAGAGAGCTCGAGCCGGCCCGGCTGACCACGATCACGACCGCGACGACGATCGCGGCGAAGACGGCCGCCGCTCCCAGCTGCCAGAGCCGCTGGCGACGCGCTTGGCTCATCTAGCGCCCGGCGGCCAGGGACATCCGCTCCTCGGCGCCGGAGGCGAAGAGGTAGCGGTTGACCTCCATCAGCCCGGCGAGGTCGTGGACGTCGTCGTCGAGGTAGGGAACCTGGATGACCGAGCTCGTGCGCATCGCCTCGGCCAGGCGCTCGACGTTCTGGCGGTCGCGCTCGGCGAGGGCGCGG
>JAWVFM010000326.1:0-4010 GCA_033856015.1 Solirubrobacterales bacterium | reverse complement strand
CGCCGATCAGCTCGACCACGATGTCCGACTGCTCGAGGATCGCCGCGAAGTCGCCCTCGGAGCGGCGCAGGATGCCGGCGAGCTGGGGGCGCCGACCCGACGCCGACTCGACCGCGTCCGCGCGCTCCTCGAGCTGCGCGGCGAACGCGCTGCCCACCGTCCCCTTGCCGAGCACGCCGATCCGCGCGGGACCGCCGCTTGCTGTGTCAGACATCGCGCGCCGTCAGGTCGTCGTTGGTCTCGCGGCGCACGACGACCCTGGCGTCGCCTCCCCTGCAGAGGACCACGGGCGGACGCAGAACCCCGTTGTAGTTGTTCGCCATCGCGTGGCCGTAGGCCCCGGTCGCGGGCGTGACGAGGATGTCGCCCGCTGCCGGCGCCGCCAGGCTCGCATCGCGAACGAGGATGTCGCCCGACTCGCAGTGCATCCCGGCGATCGTCACCTCTGCGGTCGGTGGCTCGCCGGCGCGGTTGGCGATGAGCGCCTCGTAGCGCGATCCGTAGAGCATCGGCCGCAGGTTGTCCGACATCCCGCCGTCCACCGCAACGTACGTGCGAACGCCCGGGATCTCCTTGACGGTCCCGACCGTGTAGACGGTGATCCCGGCGTTGCCAACGAGCGACCGACCGGGCTCCACCAGGATGCGTGGCACCGGGTCGAAGACCGCCTGCACGCCGCGCACCTTCACGTCGACGTAGGTGTCGATGGAGGGCGGCTCGTCGACCGCGGTGTAAGCGATGCCGAGGCCGCCGCCCACGTTCAGCAGGCGGCAGTCCTCGTCGGCGAGCTCGGCGAGCGCCTCGATGGCTCGGACATAGGGCTCGAGCTCGAAGAGCTGCGAGCCGATGTGCGCATGCAGGCCGACCAGCCGCAGGTTCCCGGACCCGCGCACCGCCTCCACGGCCTTCCGAGCCAGGCCGTCCTCGAGGCCGAAGCCGAACTTCGAGTCGAGCTGGCCGGTCTGGACGTAGGAGTGGGTGGACGACAGGATCCCGGGCGTCACCCGAATGAGGACGTCCTGGGGACGATCGAGCGCGGCGTCGAGCCGCGCGATCTCCGTGAACGAGTCAACGATGATGTGCCCCACGCCGGCCTCGATCGCCGCGGCGATGTCGGCGGGCGTCTTGTTGTTGCCGTGGACGTAGACACGCTCGGCCGGGAAGCCTGCGGACCGAGCGATATGGAGCTCGCCCGCGGAAGCGACGTCGATCGACAGCCCCTCGTCGCGGAGCAGCGCGCAGATCGCCGTGATCGGCGCAGCCTTGCTCGCGTAGACGACCTCGAAGTCCTCGACCCTCGAGCGGAACGCCCCGAGGTACGCGCGCGCCCGAGCGCGGATGTCGTCCTCTGCGTAGAGGTAGGCGGGAGTCCCGAACTCCGCCGCGAGCTCCACGACGTCGCAACCGCCGATCTCCAGGTGGCCGCGCTCGTTGATGCCGGCGCCTGCGGGATAGACCTGCGTGGCGAGCTGGGTTGTCGAGGCCGTTGCGCTCATCGGATGGCGGATTGTGATCGACCGGCGTCCGCGCCGCCGGCCGATCGCGTGCACCGACTACGGTCTGGGACGTGACGGGCGTCGAGGGAATGCACGTACCGCTTGGCGTGAGCGAGGCCGGCACCGTCGCCGGTCGCCCGTATCTCGTTTGGCGGCCCGCCACACCGCCGCCATGGCCCGGGATGCTGGTCCTGCACGGCGCCGGCTCCCAGAAGGAGAACCACTCCGACTTCGCGAGGACGAGCGCGGCGCGTGGCTGGCTCGCGCTTGCCTATGACCAACGCGGGCACGGCGCCTCCGAGGACGAGATGGCACCCGAGGCCCTGGCCGACGTGACGCTGATGGCCGGCTTCCTCGCGGGCCTCCCCGGCGTGGGCGGCCCGATCTGCGCGCGCGGCTCGAGCATGGGCGCCTTCATGGCGATCCACGCGGCGGCCACGTCGCCGGCCATCAGCGGCGTCATCGCGGTCTGTCCGGCCAGTGAGGACGGCCTGCGCCGCGGGCTTCGAGACGGGCGGTTCGACTTCGAGGCCGGGCCCGAGGCGGTCGCCTCCCTGGATGCCTGGCTCCGCGACGCGGACCTTCGCGACGCGGTCGAGCTGATGGCCGGCAAGCCGATCGTCCTGATCCACGCCCGCGGCGACGAGGACGTGCCCTTCACGTGGAGCGAGGAGCTCCACGCCCGCGCAGCCGAACCGCGCAAGCTCATCGTCGTCCCCGGCGGGCACCATCGCTCGGCCCAGCACGACGCCGAGCTCCAGGAGGTCGGCCTGCGCTGGCTGGAGCGAGCGCTTGCTTAGGTGAGTGGGTTCCTGGGCGCCGTGGCGCCGGGGTGATGATCTAGCCGCCGCCGAGGATGGTCCCGGTGACTCCGTTGATCCTATGGTCCACGGTGTCGCCGAGATGCGGGTCGCCAAGGGCGCCGCCGGCGCCGTTCAGGACTCCGGTGACGGTGTTGTCGATCGGCTTCGTGATCGGATCGGTCGTCCCGCCGACGTTGGTCTGGACGCCGAGGCTTCCGGTCGTGTTGTCGACGCCGTGGGCGGTCGAGCTGAGTGGGCCGGTGCTGCTCGAGGTCGGCGGAGTCGTCGGGGGGATCGTCCCGGTTCCGGTGCTGCCGGAACCGACGGCGCCGCTCGGAGCGGTGGGCGAGCCCGGGCCGGTGGGCGAGCCGCCATTCGGGCCGCCGCTACCGACGCCGGTCCGATTCGCGCCCGCGCCGGCGGCTCCGCCCGCAGCGGTTGCAGCGGGGGTGGCGGCCACCGCCGAAGTGGCAGCCGGTGCCGCGGCCGCTGCGGCAGCGGCCGGCGCGCCGAGGCCGGTGAGCGTGACGCTGTCCGGCTGGGAGCTCGTGCTGCCGACCGGCAGGCCCTTGAAGGTGACGAAGGTCGCCGCCGCCAGGAAGACGATCAGGGCGCCCGCCACCAGAGCGCTGGTCGCGCCGGCGCTGGCGACGTAGGCGCGGAGGTTCGTCCTTGGCACTGCTATCGCGCGTGTGGTCATCCAGTCCTCCAGAGGGAGCGCGCGTCGCTCAGCGTCGTCCCCGTTCAGTCACCACTCCTTCGGCAACCGCTGCGCGGAACTTTACCCGGATCTCGCGACTCTTGAGCCGGTCCGTACTACGAACATTCGTCCACGTAGGCGCTCCCGGCTAACGCTGGCCCGGGTAAGGCAAGGTCAGGCGTGGATTGCGCGCCTGCCGGCCGCCTAGGGCAAATAGGGGAGCGGGTCCGTGACCTGGCCGTTGATCCGGACCTCGAAGTGCAGGTGCGGGCCGAAGCAGTAGCCGGTGCAGTCCGACAGGCCGATGACCTGCCCCTGCTGGACGTGGTCGCCGACCGAGACCGAAAAGCTCTCCTGGTGGGCGTAGCAGGTGGAGATGCCGCCGCCATGGTCGATGCACGTGTAGTTGCCGTACCCGCCGCTCGAGGCGTCCGGCTGCTCGAGGATCACCGTGCCGTCGGCGGCCGCCCGGATCGGCGTTCCGCTCGGGACGGCGATGTCGATGCCCGGGTGGAACTCGTACGCGCCATTGAGGGTTCGCGGCCCGAAGGGCGAGACCACCGGACCGTTCACCGGCCAGATGAAGCCCTGAGAGCTCTGCGCCCCAACCGGCCCGGCCGGCAGGACCGTCGCGGAACCGGAGGTGCTCGGCTGGGCTGCCGCCGCCTGCGCCGCCGCGATCTGCGCAGCGATCTGATTCTGAAGCTTCGAGACGTCGCCCTCGAGGTTCGACGCGCTCGACTTGACCTGGCTGAGGGCGCTCTGCTGGTCGGAGCGCGCCGACGCGAGCGCGCCCTGGCGGCTCTCCAGCTCCGTCTGCGTCCGTTCCAGCTCGGCCTTGCGAGCGGCGATCGTGTCGCGCTCAGCCGACACGCGCTTCACGGTCGCGCGGGTCTGGTCGCGAAGGTCGCGCACGCGGACGGCGACATCCGTGTCGTTCTGCTCGATCCGGCGGATGTAGTCGTAGCGCGTGAGCAGGTCGTCGAAGCCGTTTGCGTTCAGGATCACGGA
>JAWVFM010000325.1:0-3560 GCA_033856015.1 Solirubrobacterales bacterium | reverse complement strand
CGCTGGGCCTGCTCGCCCTCGGCACGCTGGTGATCGGGGCCTGGGTGCGCGAGGAGCTGCGCTCGCGCGAGCCGCTGGTCGACATGCGGATGATGGCGATTCGGGGCGTGTGGACCACGAACGTCGTCGCCTTCCTGATCGGCGTCGGGATGTACTCGTCCTTCGTCCTCCTGCCCGAGCTTGTCCAGGCGCCGCCGAGCACCGGCTTCGGCGCCTCGGTGACGGTGGCCGGCCTCTTCCTCCTGCCCTCGACGATCGCCATCGTGATCGTCGGGCAGATGGCCGGCTTCCTCGAGCGCCGCATCGGCTCCCGGGGCTCGCTGATCGGCGGTGCCCTGTTCGCCCTTGCCTGCTATGTGATCCTGGTCGTCGCCCGCAGCCAGGAGTGGGAGATCTACGTCGCCGCGGGCCTCCTCGGCATCGGCATCGGCCTCTCCTTCTCGGCGATGGCGAACCTGATCGTGCAGAACGTACGCAGCAGCCAGACCGGAGTCGCCACCGGGAAGAACGCCGTGACCCGAACTCTCGGCGGCGCCTTCGGCGGCCAGGTCGCCGCGACCCTCTTGGCCGGCAACCTCGCGGCGTCCGGCATCCCCGCGTCCTCGGGATTCACGCTGTCGTTCCTGATGTGCCTCCTGGCTCTTGCCGCGGCGTTCGCCTTCGCCCTGGCGGTCCCGAGGCGGAGCGCGAACGACCTGTCTGACGAGCTGGCATTCGTACCGCCGGCGCCCAGCGGCGAGCCCGAGCGCGTCGCGGCCTAGCCGAGGGAATCGGCGTCAGGGAGTCGCTGTGCGGTTGACGATGGGCTTGTAGTTCCGGCACGGCTCGCCCCGCAGGCCCGGGCACGGCGGCAGCCCGGTCGGGACGTTCACGCCGGGCACGACGGGCAGCGTCAGCCGCGAGGGCCTGTGCTTGGAGGAGGCGATCGCAACCTCCGCCTTCCCCTTCGGCCGTGTCTGGCTGAAGGACCAGATGGGCTGGTCGCCGTTCGGGGCTGAGACGGTGACCCGTATTCGCGAGCCGGCACGGTAGGCGTGCCCCTCGTAGTACAGCGGCATCGTGACCTTGACGAAGCGGTTGCTCGGCAGGGGCGACACGGCGGACTTCCTGAGGCTCAGAACCGGCTCGAGCGGCGTGCTCTTGCGAGGGTCGAGCTTGCGCTCGTTGCCTCGCACCCAGCCGTTCTGGACGAAGGTCTCCTTGTGATCGGGCCTCACCTCGGTGACCGTGGCCTGGAGGTCGACGTTCGGAGTGGAGGAGCGAACCCAGAGGTGCAGGGCGCCGGCGCCGATCACGGTCGTGTTCTTCTTCAGCGGGCGGGTCAGGTAGGAAACGGCGCTGCCCGACGGGCTCTGCTTCCACTGGTAGGGGGGCGTGGCGGTCCAGAGGCCTCCTGATCCTCCGGCGGTGTCCCCGGTGAAGTCGGTCAGCGGAAGGGCGTGCGCGTTCCAGTTGAACGAGCTGGCCTGCCGGCGCGTTGGCGGCTTGCTGCGGAGCCCACTCTTGCCCGAGAGGAACCAGGAGTGGCCCTTGACGCCCGGGATGGGGAATTTGCTGAACGACTGCTCGAAACCGGGGTCCGGGTTGCCGGGCGACGAACCGCCGGCGCCGTTGTCGAACAGGACGCGGATCGGCTTCAGCTTCTGGAACGCCGCCAGCGCCCCCGCATAGGTCGGCTGCTGCTGAATCGGATCGGTGGGCATCGTCACCCCGGAGATCCCCATCGCCTCCTGGTAGACCACCGGCCCGACCGCTTGAACCTGCACGGTGTCGGTGATCGGCGCCTGTTTGGCAACGTAGAGCTCGAGAAAGTCGGACCATCGGTTGAACGTCTCCGGATCGAGCGAGTCGACGTGGGTGCCGTTGGTGAAGGTGAACCATTTGCGCCGCGTGCCGGTGAAATTCTCGGCCAGATCAGCGCAGTGACCGCCCGTCTGCTCGTCCGTCCACTGACAGGCCATGTACACCGGCACCTTGATCTTCTTCACGAACGAGAGCGGCGACAGCGGGTCGGCGACCTTCGGCTTGTAGTGGTTGTTGGCCCGGATCTTCGCCAGCAGGTTCGCCGCCTCGCCATGAAGGGCCTGGTTGGCCTTGCAGATCTGATCGCCCTGCTGGACGCGCTGGTACGCCCAAGCCTGTCCGCCATTGGGCGACGCCGGCCTGGCGTCGTGGGCTCGCTCCTTCGCCCAGGCGACCGCGAACCCGGTGTTGAGGATCCCGCCGGGGTAGAGCGTGGTCTGCGTTTGGTCGATCACCGACATCGGTGCGATCGCCGCGAGGTCCGGGGGATCCGTCTGGGCAGTGAACAGCTGACTGATCCCGCCGTAGGAGATGCCCATCATCCCCACCTTGTTGTGAAGGACCCAGGGTTGGTGCGCAACCGTCTCGACCACGTCGTAGCCATCGAGGCTCTGAAGCGGCTCGAAGAAGTCGAACGCCCCCCCCGAGCAGCCGGTGCCGCGCATGTTCACGTCGACCACGGTGAAGCCCATGGCGTTGGCGATGATTGAGATCCCGCTCTGCGGGCCGGCCGGATCGGCGTATCCGTACCCCGAGTACTCGACCAAGGTCGGCGTGGGAGCGCCGGGCGAAGTCGGCGGCGGGTGAAAACCCGGGATTACGGTCGTGATGTCCGACGGCGGATGCACGTCGATGGCGAGCTTGGTGCCGTCGCGGGTCTTCAGGTACCCGTAGCCGCTCGACGGGATCTGCTGGTTGTAGAGCTTCTTGTTCGGCGGCGCCGGTCGCTTCGAGAGCACCTTCAGCGGCCCCGACTTCGCTCCTCCGCCCTTGAGTCGCACGCGATAGCCGGTCCCCGGCTTCACGTTGCGAAACAGCAGCCCGCCCTGCCCGTCGGCCCGCTTCGCCTTGATCGCCTGGCCGTGGGCATCGAGCAGCGCCATGCGCGCCCGCGGCTTCAGCCCCGTCACGTAGACCTGCTCGACGCTGCCGTGCGCGCTGAACGCGGGACCGCCCTGGCTTGCCGCGGCGGCGCGCGCTCCGGCCGTCAACAGCAACGTCAGCGCCACGCAGCCGAGTGCCAGACGCAGCCGCCATCCGTTTGCGAGCACCCAGTCTCTCCTCACCAGGTCGCCGGTTTTACCAGGCGCTCAACGTCCTGGTCGCAGTTCCTCGGCCCGGCCGCCACGACGCTGGGCGGGCCTCGCCGACCCGTCCAGCCTTCGTGGTGGCCTCTGATCCGCGCCGCTACTGGACGAAGATGAACGTCAGCCGCGTCCGCTTCTTACTGAGCTGGTGGGTCTTCACCTTTCCGGCCGCGCCGTTGAATTCGCCGGTGCCGCCGATGATCGGGATCGTGTTGTTCCCTTGGGTGGCTCCACCCTGCACCTTCAACGTGCCCTCTCCCTTGAAGAAAGCGGTGCCCTTGACCTCGAACCGCTGGTGAGTGCGCGGGCTGAACTTGACGACGTCATGGCCGACGACGTCATCTCGATCATTGGTCCGGACCAGTGCTCCGCGGTTGATGAAGCTGTGCCGCGTGGAGTGCGACGACTTGTGAATCTCGATGACACTGAACTTGGTCGTGACGGGCTTCG
>JAWVFM010000324.1:0-5662 GCA_033856015.1 Solirubrobacterales bacterium | reverse complement strand
TCGTGGGCGCGGTTGTGCCCAGGAACTCCGCGACCGTCTGCTTGACCGCCGCGTGGGTCGCGGTCACGTACGTCGAGGTCGCGGTCCCGATGTCGCCCGGGAAGTGGATCTCCTTGATCTGCGCGTTGCGCGCGCTGAAGAAGAGGTTGGCGAGGCCGATGAGCTGCGACGTTCCCTGGATGGTCGACGTCGTGTACTTCGTGAAGATGTTGATCAGGCCGTTGTAATCGTTGAGGAACTTGCTCGCCGGAACCTGCGCGCGAGCCTCGCGGAGGAAGGCCTGCTGGCGCGCCGAGCGCACCAGGTCGTTGTCGTCGTGGCGGTAGCGGACGTAGGAGAGCGCGTTGAAGCCGCACATGCGCTGGTACCCGGAGGGGATGTTGATCGCCGAGTACTGGTCGACGGTCGAGAGGCCGACGTTCGAGTGGTAGTAGTGGTGGTCGACGTCGATATACACGCAGCCGATCTCGTTGACCGCATCCGCGAAGCCGGTGAAGTTGATGTTGACGACGACGTTGATCGGCAGGCCCGTGAGCTGCTTGACCGTCTCCGTCGTCAGCTTCGGCCCGCCGTAGGTGTACGCGGCGTTGAACTTGTCGGTCCCATACCCCGGGATCGGGACCTTCAGGTCGCGCGGGATCGAGAGCAGGTTGATGTGGTCTGAGCTGACCCGCAGCAGGATCGTCGTGTCGGAGCGGCCGCGGTCGGTCTCGCCGGGGCGGCGGTCGGAGCCCAGGATGAGGATCGTCTGAGGATTGCTCGGGTCGGCCGCCGTGAGCTGGGTCTGAACGCTTTTGAGGCCCCTGAGGCCGTCGGCGAGCTTCGAGGCCAGGACGAGCCCGCTGACCGCGGTCGCGGTGGCCATCGAGACGACGATGAGGATCGAACCGACCAGGAAGCGCAGCCAGAGCCGTCCCTTCGGCGCCTTGCCGACCTCCGGCGAAACCGGCCGCGGCGGCAGGTCGGATGGGCCGCCGAGTCCCTTAGCGGGCAGGGCCACAGCAGGGGGTGCGGCGGCGCCTGCGCCAGCGGGTGGCGCGGCCGCCGCTGCGCCCGGGCCGGGGAAGACGGGCTTCTTGGTGGTGTGCGCCGCGGCACGGGCCCTCACGCCCTCGAGCGCGGCCTCCTGAGCGGCCTCACGGTCGCTCAGGACGATGGTGTCGGACTCGACCGTTTCGCCGCGAACGGGCGGCTTCGCACCGCTCTCGGGATCCGGCTCAACGGCCGGCTCGGGCTTTGGCAGGTCGGCGAGGCCGTCCGCGGCCTCGGCGGAGATCTCCTGCTCGAGAAGCTCCAGCTCGTCGGTCACCCCGGAGGGCTGCGGCTCCGGCGGGTCGCCCTGGCGCGAGCGCCCCGCGTAGGTCGAGGGTGGCGGGGCCGGCGGCGGCGCCTCGGCCCCGTTCCCGTCCCCAGGGGCTCCGTCGCCCTCGACCGGTGGCTTTTGCTCGTCGGTCAACCCGGGCGCTCCTCGACACCGCTGATGCGATTGGGAAGCTCGCCGACGAAGTCCACGATGGCGCGCCTGTACTCGCCGAGCGACTCGACCGAGACCCACTCCTCCGGCCCGTGATGGCCACCGCCAACCGGGCCGAACTCGACGGCTGGAATCCCGGCGCGTAGGAAAGAGACGGCGTCGGAGGCCCCGTCTCGCCCGACGCTCGTCACGCCCTCGGCGTGGTGGCGGGCGGCCGCCTCGCAGAGCGCCTTGACGAAAACCGACTCAGGATCCACCATCGCCGGCGGCCGGCGGAAGGTCGAGACCACGTTCGCGCCCGGCACCGAGCGAACCTCGTCGAGGATCGACTCGGGGTCCTGCTCCGGGAGATGACGAACGTCAACGTCGATGACAGCCATGTCGGGCACCTTGTTCAGGGCGTCGCCGCCCCAGATGCGGCCCAGGTTGATGGAGGGGCGGTCGAACAGCTCGGAACTGTGGGATGCGAACGGTAGCGACTCGATCTCCCGAAATATCTCGATGGCGCGCAGGATGGCGTTTTCGCCGAGCCAGGGCGTGGCGCCGTGGGCCGCGCGCCCCGCCACCTCGATACGCATCGCGAACACGCCCTTCGCAGCGACGCCGACGTGCATGTCTGTCGGCTCGCCCGTGATCGCGAAGTCACCGACGAACCCGCTCTCGACGAGGAGCTCGCCGCCGCGATCGGCCTCCTCCTCCGACTCCTCGTCGGGGACGATCCCGAGCCGCACCCGCACCGCGTCCTGCGCACGCAGGTCGGCGAGGGCCAGGAGAAGCGCCGCGACGGCACCCTTCATGTCGTAGGCCCCCCGCCCGTACAGCCGGTCGCCCTCGAGCATCGGCTCGAACTGTTCCTCTCGCGCGGGAACGACGTCGAGGTGCCCGTGCAGGAGGACCGTCAGCGGCGCGTCCGCGGGCCCGACCTCTGCCTCGAGAACCGGCAGGCCGCGCACCTCGAGCTGGCGGGTCTTGATCTCCCGGGCATCGAGCCAGCCCTTGACGAAGCCCGCGCAGAGCTTGACGCCGTCGGGCTTCGAGCTGTCGTAGGCGATCAGCCGGTCGGCGAGGAGGCGTTCGTCCACGCGCCTGAGTATGAGAGCTAGAGGCTTTCGGCGATCTTGATGAACGCCTCGGCGCGCACGACCTCGCGCTCGGCCTGCTCCCGCGCGACGGAGCCCTCCTCGGCCTCGTCGCGGCGCGCCTCCGCATCCGCGAGACGCTCGCGGAGCGATCCGACATCGAGATCGTCGGGCGCGATGGCCTCGGAGACCAGCACCCTCGCCTCGTTGGCGAAGACCTCGAGCCAGCCCTCGCCCTGCGCGTAGCGCAGGGTCTCTCCGCCGTCGACGTGAAGGCGCAGCTCAGCGGGCACCAGCCGGGCGAGCATCGGCGCGTGGTTGGAGAGGATGCCCACCTCGCCGACCCCGGTGCGCGTCGAGACCTGTTGGACCTCCCCCTCGTAGACGTCGCCGTCGGGGGTGAGAACGTGTACTGCGAACGACGGGTGCGCCACGGTCTAGCTCGAGCTCTTCGCGTCCTCGACGACCTGGTCGATCGTGCCCTTCAGGTAGAACGCGCTCTCCGGCAGCTCGTCGTGCTTGCCGTCGAGGATCTCGCGGAAGCCGAGCACGGTCTCCTCGACCGGAACGTAGACGCCCTCACGGCCGGTGAACGCCTCCGCGACGAAGAACGGCTGCGAGAGGAAGCGCTCGATCTTGCGCGCTCGCGCGACCGCGGTGCGGTCCTCGTCGGAGAGCTCCTCGATGCCGAGGATGGCGATGATGTCCTGGAGCTCCTTGTAGCGCTGCAGGACCTCCTGGACCTCGGTCGCGGTGCGGTAGTGCTCCTCGCCGAGGATCTCCGGCTTCAGGATCGTCGAGGTCGAGTCGAGCGGGTCCACCGCCGGGTAGATCCCCTTCTCGGAGATCGCCCGCGACAGCGTGGTGGTGGCGTTCAGGTGGGCGAACACGGACGCCGGCGCCGGGTCGGTGAGGTCGTCCGCCGGCACGTACACCGCCTGGATCGACGTGACCGAGCCCTGCTTGGTCGACGTGATCCGCTCCTGAAGGCCGCCCATCTCCGTCTCGAGCGTGGGCTGGTAGCCCACCGCGGAGGGCATGCGCCCGAGCAGGGCGGACACCTCGGAGCCGGCCTGCACGAACCGGAAGATGTTGTCGATGAAGAGCAGCACGTCCTGGCCGCCCGTCTCGCGGAAGTACTCGGCCATCGTGAGGCCGGAGAGCGCGACGCGCAGGCGGGCGCCGGGCGGCTCGTTCATCTGGCCGAAGACGAGCATCGTCTTGTCGATGACCCCGGACTCCTTCATCTCCAGCCAGAGGTCGTTGCCCTCGCGCGAGCGCTCGCCCACCCCGCAGAACGCCGACAGCCCTTCGTGCTCCTCCGCGATGTTTCGGATGAGCTCCTGGATCAGGACGGTCTTGCCGACTCCGGCGCCGCCGAACAGGCCGACCTTGCCGCCCTTCGCGTACGGCGCCAGCAGGTCGACCACCTTGATGCCGGTCTCGAGGATCTCGGACGTCGGCATCAGGTCCTTGACCTCCGGGGCGGCGCGGTGGATCGGCCAGCGTTCGTCGCCCTCGACCTCGTCGCCTTCGTCGATGACCTCGCCGAGGAGGTTGAAGATCCGGCCGAGCGTGGCCTTGCCGACCGGGACCGTGATCGGGGAGCCGAGGTCGAGGACCTCATCGCCGCGACGCAGGCCGTCGGTGGAGTCCATCGCCACCGCGCGGATCCGATCGTCGCCGAGGTGCTGCTGGACCTCGCAGACGAGGTCCGTCTCGGGCCGCCCGTCGCCGCCCAGCTTGATCTTCAGCGCGTGGTAGATCTCCGGCAGCTCGTCCGGGAAGACGGCGTCGACCACCACCCCGGTGACCTGCTCGACGGTGCCGACGTTCTGGCCGCTCCCGTTGCTCGAGTTTCCGTTGTCGTCAGCCATTCGTCTCCTTAGATCAGCCAAGCGCCTCGGCGCCGGCTACAACTTCAAGAATCTCCTGCGTGATCTCCGCCTGCCGCACGCGGTTCATCTCCAGGGTGAGGCGATCGATCATCTCGTCGGCGTTCTCCGCCGCGTTGCGCATCGCCGTCATCCGCGCCCCATGCTCGGACGCCGCGGACTCGAGGAGCGCCCGGTAAATGGAGAGGTCGACGTACTCCTCGAAAAGCTGCTGAAGGATCTGCTCGGCATCCGGCTCATAGACCCAGAGCGCCCGTGTGTGCGCCTCGGCGAGGTCCGAGTCCTCGGTGTCCGGCTCCTTCTCGATCCCCTCGCCGAATACATCCGCCTGGTTCAGAGGCAGGAGACGCTGGCGGCGAACGTACTGGGTGAGAGGCGAGACGAAGCGGTTGTAGACGATGTCCACCTGGTCCACTTTGCCGTCGATGAAGGCGGCGACCAGGGTCCTGGAGATCTCACGTGCGTCGGCGAACGCCGGACGGTCCGTGAACCCCACGTACGTGTTCTCGACGTCCTCGCCGCGGAAGTTCATCGTCGAGGCCCCGCGACGGCCCACCACCGAGTAGACGGTGCTCGTCCCGCCCTCCTGGAACTCGCGCTTGAGGCGCAGGCCCTCGCGGATGATCTGCGTGTTGAACGAGCCCGCCAGGCCGCGGTCGCCCGTGACCAGGAGCACGCCGATGTTCTTCGGATCCTCGCGCTCGGCGAGCAGCGTGACGCCCTCGACCTTCCACGGCGCCGCTTCGGCGACCTGCTTGGTCATCTTGCGGATCGCCTGCGCGTAAGGCCGCAGGGCCTCGATGCGCTGCTCGGCACGGCGCAGCCGCGCCGCCGCGACCATCTCCATCGCCCGGGTGATCTTGTGGATGTTCTTGACCGAGGCGATGCGGGTCTTGACTTCCTTCTGGGTGGCTATGCCTTGACCTCCTCGGTCTCGGTCCCCTCAGCCTCTTCCGACTCGTCCGCCGCTTCCGCCTTCTCGTCCGGCTTCTCGGCCGTGGCGTCCGGCTCTGCCTCGTCGCCGGAGTCATCCTCGGCCTCCGCTGAGCCGTCAGCGTCGTCAGAGCTCTCGCTCTCGTCCGTGTCGTCGCTCTCACCCGAGTCGTCGCTCTCGGCGCGAGCCGGCGCCTCGCGCTCGGCCTCGGAGTGGACCCGGTCGGACTCGCCCTCCTCCAGCGGATTGCCCTCCGCGTCGAAGTCGGGCCCGAAGTCGT
>JAWVFM010000323.1:0-4047 GCA_033856015.1 Solirubrobacterales bacterium | reverse complement strand
CGCGGGAAGCTCGAGGAGGCGGTGGCGGCGATCGCGGCGGCGGATGCCAACCTGGTCGCCGTCGACGATGAGCTCGTACCGCGCCAGGAGCGCAACCTTGAGGCCGCCCTCGGCGTCCCGGTCATCGACCGCACCGCCGTCATCCTGGACATCTTCGCCGACCACGCCCACACGGCCGAGGGCAACCTGCAGGTCGAGCTCGCGCAGCTCGAGTACAACCTCGCCCGCATGCGGGGGCTGTGGACGCACCTGGAACGCCTTGGGGGCGGCATCGGCACGCGCGGACCGGGTGAGTCGCAGATCGAGACCGACCGCCGCCTCGCCCGCGATCGGATCGCGAAGCTTCGCCGGCGCCTGCGGACCATGGCCGGCGCTCGCGGGCTGATGCGCGCGCAGCGTGAAGCCTCGTCGATCCCCTCGGTTGCGCTCGCGGGCTACACCAACGCCGGCAAGTCAACGCTGCTGAACGCACTCACCGACGCCGGCGTCGGGGTGGGGGAGCGGCTGTTCCACACCCTCGACCCGACCACCCGCTCCTACAGCCACGGCGGCCGCGAGTACCTCGTCACCGACACGGTCGGCTTCATCCGCAGGCTTCCACACCAGTTGGTGGAGGCGTTCAAGGCAACGCTCGAGGAAACCACCCGGGCCGACCTCATCGTCCACGTCGTCGACGCCTCGGAGGCCATCGACGAGCGCCGCGAGACGATCGCGGCCGTGGAGACGGTCCTGGAGGAGATCGGCGCCCACGACCAGCCGCGCCTGCTCGCCCTCAACAAGGCCGACCTGCTCGAGCCGGACGCGCGCCACGAGCTGGCGGTCATGAACCCCGGCGCTGTCGTGATCTCGGCCGCGACCGGAGAGGGCCTGGAGGAGCTCGGGGACGCGATCGAGTCCGTCTTCATGGACTCGCTGCAGAGCGTCGAGCTCCTGCTGCCCTACGCGGCCGGCGCCCGCCTGGCGGAGCTCCACGAGCTCGCCGGCGAGGTCGAGCGCGAGGACCGCCCGGACGGCGTCCTCGTGCGCGCCAGAGTGCCGGCCTCACTCGCGCACCGCTTCGCCGAGATCGCGGTGAACGGGAAGCCGGACGGCCGCCTGAGCCACGGGTAGCCTGGCCGTATGGAGCTGCGCGTAACCCTCCTCGGCGACGCCGCCAGGATGCCGACGCGCGCCAACGACGGCGATGCGGGGCTTGACCTCTACGCGTCGGAGCCGGCGTCGCTCGGTCCCGGTGAGCGGGCAAGCGTGGCCACGGGCATCGCGGTCGAGATCCCGGCCGGGCATGCCGGGCTCGTCCTGCCGCGCTCCGGGCTTGCCGCCCGGCACGGCATCGCCCTCGTCAACAGCCCAGGCCTCATCGACGCCGGCTACCGGGGCGAGGTGCGCGTGCTGCTCCTCAACACGGACCGCGAGTCCACCTTCGAGGTGGCGCCCGGAGACCGGATCGCGCAGCTCCTGATCACGCCGTTCGCTCCGGTCGAGCCGGTTGCGGCGGTCGAGCTGGCGATGAGCGCGCGAGGCGCGGGCGGCTTCGGCTCCAGCGGACGCTGAGCGTCAGCCCGCGGCGGCGCGCGCTGCGTCGTGCGCTGCGTCCTCGAGCGCGTCGTCAAGCGGTTCCAGCTCGGGCAGGGCTCCGCCGTCGCGGGCCAGGGCCAGGGCGGTCAGGTGGTCCGCGAGCCAGGCGTTCTTCGGCAGAAGCGGGCCGTGGAGGTAGGTGCCGAAGATGTTTTGCCGCCTGACCCCCTCGTAGCGGTCGCTGCCGTTGTTGCCGAACCCCTTGATCACGCGGCCCAGCGGCTCGGCGTCCGGCCCGAGTCGGGTGCGACCGCCGTGGTTCTCGAACCCGGCGATGACCCGCGGCCCGGTGCCCAGATCGACCTCGATCGTCACATTGCCGATCAGACGCGGTCCCGGGTCGCGGACGGTCTCGAGATCGGCCAGTCCCAGCCCCTCGATCCGCTCGTCGCCGAGCTCATAGCCGTGCCCGAGCAGCTGGTAGCCACCGCACACGGCAAGGACGACCGCGCCGTCGTCGGCGGCCGCTGCGATCGCCTCGCGCTTCGTGGCGAGCATGTCGCTCGCGACCGCTCGCTGGTCGCGGTCCTGGCCGCCGCCGATGTAGATGAAGTCGTGCTCGCCCGGGTCGAAGCGATCGCCGGGACCGGCCGCCGCGTAGTCGAAGCCGATGCCGCGCCACTCGCAACGGCGGCGCAGGAAGATCGCGTTGCCACGGTCGGCGTAGATGTTCATCTGGTCCGGGTACAGGGCCAGGAATCGCAGGGTCTGAGCGCTCACGACGCCGCTCTCCAAACGCAGATGGTCGAGCCGACGAAGCTCTCGTCGTCGGGGATGACGCGTCGCCCTGCGGGTTCCATGCCCGCCGCGCGAGCCTCGGCGTCGAGCTCACCGGCGTCGAGCACGGCGAAGCGATCGATGTGAACCTGCTCTGAGAGCTCGCCTCCGGGGGAGACGCGCTGGCGCAGGCGCGTCGCCTCGAGCGTGCTCCCGTCGACCCGAACGTCGACGGGCAGGCTCGAGTAGACCCAGCCGTCGACCTCCCGGAGGTCAGGTAGCGGGTCGGGCGTGGCATCCGCCGACCCCGGTGCGGGTGGCCCCTCGACGATCGCCGCGGCTCCCACCGCGCCTCCGCTCAGGTGACGGCGAATGGCGCTGAGAGCCATGCCGCGGTCGCCGGCGCTCCCGAGCACCTGCAGGAGCTGGAGCGGCGCGATCACGAGCCCGAAGCCGCGGCCGAAGTCCAGCGTCCGGACGTCGGCGGCAACCGTCTCGACCGCCAGGTGGGCGGCCGCAGCGCGCTCGGCGAGCACCTCGAGGAGCACCGGTGCGGTGTCGATCGCCGTCACCTCGTGCCCCAGCTCGGCGAGCGCAAGGGCCACGCGCCCGGTTCCGGCGCCCAGCTCGAGGATCGGGCCGGGATGCGACACCGCGAGATCCGCCCAGATCCGGAGGTCGGCGTGGTAAGCGCCGCACTCGACGTCGTGCCAGATGGCGAGCTCGTTCGCGGGCGTGGTCGCGTTCGTCATCGCCAGTAGTCCTTGGCGAGGCCGCGGGCCGAGAGCCGCCGCCGCAGGTCGATCAGCGCGGTGTACGTCGGTAACGCGAAGACGTGCTCGCGACCACGCTCGAGAGCACGGTCCAGAGCCGCCTGGGTGCCGGGAACGACCTCGATCGCCCCCTCGGGAACGCCGGCGTATTTCAGGCGCACGGCCATCTCGTAGGCGCGCGTCCCGGCGCAGGTGACGGTTCGCACCTGGTCGGCGATGATCTCGAAGTCGGCGTCCCAGATCCAGGAGACGTCGCGGCCGTCGGCGATCCGGTCGTTCAGCGCCAGGAGCAGGTCGAGGCCGCCGGCGACCTCCGCCGCCTCGAGCAGCAGCGTCCGGAGAACCTCGTTGGCGCCGGCAGGGTTCTTGATGAGGAGGATCGACAGGACCTGGCCGGCGATCGGAATGCTCTCGACCCGCCCGAACACGCTCTCCGTCGCAGCGATCCCCTCCGCGGCAGGCGCGAGCGGCACACCGAGCTCGAGTGCGGCCGCAAGCGCCGCCAACGCGTTGTAGACGTTGTAGAGGCCGGGGAGCGGGATCCGCAGCTCGACCTTGCCGGCGGGCGTCGACGCCGTCACCCGGGAGCCCTTCATGCCGTCGAGCTCGATCGCCGTGGCCACCACGTCGGGCTGCGGCCGGTCGGCGCCGCAGCTCGGGCACGTGTAGTGGCCGAGGTGTCCCACGAAGCTGCGCTCGTACGAGTACGGCGCGCCGCACCGCCGGCAGTGCTTGGCGTCGTGGGCGTGCTGAAGCGACGGGAGCGCCTGGCTCGCGTCATCGATGCCGAAGTAGGTGACGCGGGGGCGGCGGACTAGCTCGGCGTCGCGGCCGAGGTCGGCCACGAGCGGGTCGTCCGCGTTCAGGACGAAGCCGGTGCGGCCCTGCCTGCGGGCGACGAGGGCGCCCCAGTCGTCTGCCAGGCGCTCGAGCTCGCCGTAGCGGTCGAGCTGGTCGCGGAAGAGGTTGCCGAGCACGATCT
>JAWVFM010000322.1:0-11223 GCA_033856015.1 Solirubrobacterales bacterium | reverse complement strand
TCGCGCGTCCTCCGTCGTTTGGCGAGTACTACCCGGCGTGGTCCGTGGGAGTTCCCGTCGGGTCGGCCCGCATGACCTTCTCGCAGGAGCCGTTCGGGTTCTCCGGAGTGGCGTCGGTGATCACGTCGACGTTGTCGAGCTGCGCCCGGTCGTTGCCGTCACCACAGGTGATGAGGTCCGGCTCGCCATCCCGAGCGTGGATCGTGTCGTCGCCCGGCCCGCCGTCGAGCGAGTCGACGCCCGGAAGCGGGACATCGCCCTTGGCGCGGCCCCACAGCTGGTCGTTGCCGCCGCCGCCGTACTCGGTGTCGACGCCCATGTACCCGGCGATCCGGTCGTTGCCCGGGCCGCCGTTCAGCGTGTCGTCTCCGGCGCCGCCGACGATCCTGTCCTGGCCGTAGAAGCCGAAGACGGTGTCGTTGCCGTCCTCGCCCTTGACCCTGTCGTTGCCGAAGCCGGCGTTCACCCTGTCGTCGCCCGGCCCGGCGTTGACCTTGTCGTCGCCGGCGAGCGCCTTGACGGTGTCGTTGCCGGCCCGCGCCGCGATTCGATCGCTCCCGCGCGATCCGATGATGTGGTCGTCGCCGCTGGTCCCCACGATCGTGAGCGCCGCCGCCGTCGATACGAACGCGAACAGGCACACAGCCGTCGCAATCCCCACCCTTGTCCTTAGTGCGCGCATCTGGCACACCTCCCTGGCTAGTTGTTTGCGACCTTCGAAACACCCCGCTGAATGGGGAGTTGCGGCGCGCAAAGAAATCGCTAAAGGATTTCGTCCCAGCTGCCGATAGAGCCTCTGGTGGGCTCTACCGCTCGTCGCCTGACCCGGCCCGCCGCAACTTCCTCAGCGCCTCGAGCCGCTTCTGCAGCTCCGCCTCCGCCCCACGATCGGTCGGCTCGTAGAAGCGCTCCGCCTCGAGCCCGTCAGGCCCAAGCCGCTGATCGGCGACGCCGCCCGGCTCGTCGTGCGGGTAGACGTAGCCCTCGCCCCTGCCGAGCTTCGCCGCGCCCGGGTAGTGCGCGTCGCGCAGGTGGTCGGGCGGGAGCTGGGCGCCGTGCTCGCGGACGGGGCGCCGGGCGCGGGTGATGCCGAGGTAGGACGCGTTCGACTTCGGCGCAAGCGACAGGTATGCCGCGGCTTGGCCGAGATTGAGGGCACACTCCGGGAGCCCGACCCGGTCCACCGCCTGGGCGGCGGCGTTGGCGACCACCAACGCCATCGGATCGGCGTTGCCGATGTCCTCGGACGCCAGGATCACCATGCGCCGCGCGATGAACCGCGGGTCCTCGCCGCCCTCGAGCATGGCCGCGAGGTAGTAGAGGGACGCGTCCGGGTCGGAGCCGCGGGTGGCCTTGATCCACGCGGAGATGTAGTCGTAGTGGCGGTCCCCGTCGCGGTCATAGAGGATCGCCTTGCGCTGCAGCGCGTCCTCGGCGGCCGCGACGTCCACGGGCCGACCGTCGGCTCGGCCCGCCCCGACGGCCCGCTCGAGGGCGGTCAGCGCCACGCGGGCGTCGCCCCCGGAGCGCTCGGCGATCAACTCGATCGCCGCGTCTTCGACGACCGGCGGGTCGGCAAGCCCGCGCTCGGGATCGGCGAGGGCGCGCCGGAGCAGCGCTTCCACGTCGCCCGGGCCAAGCTCGCGGAGCTCGTAGACCTGGCAGCGCGACAGGAGCGCGCCGTTCACCTCGAAGTAGGGGTTCTCCGTGGTCGCTCCGATCAGGGTCAGGAGCCCTTCCTCGACGGCCGGCAGGAGGGCGTCCTGTTGGGCCTTGTTGAAACGGTGGATCTCGTCGAGGAAGAAGATCGTCGCCACCCCGCCTCGCCGGCGCTCCTCCGCCCGGGCGATGACGGCCCGTACCTCCGCGCGCCCGGCGGCAACGGCCGACTCCTCCTCGAACGCCCCGTCGGCGGCCGTGGCGATGATTCGCGCGAGCGTCGTCTTGCCGGACCCCGGCGGCCCGTAGAGCACCGCGGAATGCGGGCGCCCCGCCTCGATCGCCGCCCGAAGGGCGGAGCCCTCGGCGAGCAGGTGACCCTGACCGATCAGCTCCTCGAGCGTCCGTGGCCGCATCCGGACGGCGAGCGGCGCCTCCTCGGGCGGGACGCCGGTGCGCGTGCGCCCTGCGTCGCCCCCGGTCTCGAAGAGCTGGTCCATTCGTCCAAGTATCACCGCTTTGGGGGTGCGCAAACTCGCGATTCGCGGTACCTGGAAACAGGGACCCCAATCGGACCGACGCTAAGCTCAGATCAATGGACGCCACGGTCGCTAACCACGAACAACTCGGCGCCCTGGCGGTGGGATTGCTCTCCGACCTGGTTCGCCTCAACACGGTGAACCCGCCGGGCAACGAGGCGCCGGCCCAAGAGCTCCTGGCCGAGACGCTCACGGACGCCGGCTTCGAATGCGAGCTTCTGGGGGCTGAGCCGGGCCGGCCGAACCTCCTCGCTCGCCTGCGTGGCGAAACCGACGGCCCAACTCTCTGCCTCCTCGGCCACACCGACACGGTCACGGCCGACCCCTCCGACTGGAGCTTCGACCCTTGGTCCGGAGACGTCGTGAAAGGGGAGGTTCGAGGCCGCGGTGCCCAGGACATGAAGGGACAGGTGGCGGCGGAGGCCGCCGCCGCCGCTTCGCTCGGCCGCGACGGCTGGCGACCCGAACGCGGTGAGCTGCTGATCGCTGCGGTGGTCGACGAGGAGACCGGCGGCCATCTCGGGGCGCGCTGGCTGTGCTCGGAGCATCCCGAGAAGGTTCGCTCCGACTACGTGATCAACGAGGGAGGCGGCAACGCGTTCGAGGTTGGCGGCAGCCGCTTCTACCCGCTCTGCGTCGGCGAGAAGGGCGTCTTCCGGTTCAAGGTGCGCACGCGCGGCGTGGCCGGTCACGCCTCGATCCCCGGCATGGGCGACAACGCTCTGCTGAAGCTGGCGCCGCTGCTGGAGCGCCTGGCGCTGCAGCCGGAGCTCGAGCCGACGCCAGAGGGCGTGGAGTTCCTCGGCGCGTTGATCGCAGAGGACCTCTCGCAGTCCGACCCGGATGGAGTCGAGGCGGGTCTCGACCTGCTGCGCGCCTCGAACCCGCTGGTCGCGACGTACCTGGCGGAGCCGATGCTCGGCGTGACGTTGACGCCGACGATGGCGGCGGCCTCCCGCAAGGCCAACGTGATCCCGGCACACGCCGAGATCCTGGTCGACTGCCGCGTGCCTCCGGGCCTGGACGTGGACGACGTCCGCGAGCGCCTCGAGGGCATTCTCGGCGCCGACGGCCTCCCTGAGCACGAGATCGACTTCACTGAGCACGACGTCGGCAACCGGTCTGCCTCCCAGGGGCCCCTGGCGGACGCCGTAAAGAAGTGGGTGGGCGCGGCCGACCCGGATGCTCAGGTCGTCCCGATCGTCATGCCGGGCTTCAGCGACTCGAACTGGTTTCGCCGCGCGTTCCCTGAGGCCACCGTCTACGGCTTCTGCCCGCAGCGCGACATGCTCCTCGAGGAGACCGACCCGCTGGTCCACGGAGCGGACGAGCGGATCAAGGCGACCGACGTGGAGTTCGCGGCGCGGTTCTTCCGCGATGTTCCGATGGAGGTCCTGAGTTGACCGAGCCCGGTCAGGCACGAGAGCCGTTGCGCCTCGGCGGCATGGCGCTCCGCAACGGCCTCTTGATCCACGGTCCCACCTCGTGGTCCGCGGCCGTCCGCGCCAAGGACGGCTCGATCGAGGTGGCGTCAGGGCGGAAGCCCGCGCTCGGCAGAGGTCGGCTCGGCCAGCTGCCGGTGCTTCGCGGGCCCCTTCGCCTCGCGGAGGCCTTCGCCGTGCTGCCGATCGTCCGGCGCGCCCTGCCGTCCTCCCGCCTCCCCTACGAGGACCGCCGCGTCCTGCTCGCCGCAGCGGCCGCTACCGCGGCGGGCGCCGTCGTGCGGCGCAAGGGCCGAAGCTCGTTCGCCCGGGAGGGCGTGGCGTCGCTCATCGGCCTGCTGCCCGCGGTCGCCGCGCTTCGCGACAACGACCTGGCCGCCTACCACGGCGTCGAGCACAAGGCGATCGGCGCCTACGAGCACGGCTCGCTCGACCCGACGACCGCGCCGAAGGAGCACGACCGCTGCGGCTCGAACCTCCTCGCCCCGATGATGCTCCTGTCGGTGGCCGGCCAGGTCATCGTCCAGCGGTTGGTCGAGAACCCCGGGCCGGTGCCCCGTGCCGCAGCCGGCATCGGCGGCCTCTCGGGCGCGGTCGAGGTCTTCGCCTACGCCGACCGGGAGCCGAGGTCGCCGCTCGGGCGGGCCGTGCACTCGCTGGGACACGAGATCCAGCGCCTGATCTCCACGCGCGAGCCGAGCGCCGAGCAGCTCGAGGTTGGCCGCGCCGCCCTCGACGCCATCCTCGTGGCCGAAGGAGCTGCCGCATGAGCGTGCTCGGCATCTTCGGCATCAGCTGGCCCGAGTTCCAGGGCTACGTGCTCACCTGGGGGCCGCTCGTCTTCATGGGACTCCTGGTCTTCCTGATCTGGAAGACGCTGCGGATGATGCCGCGCACCAAGCCGCAGGAGATCACGCCGCGCTCGAAGAGCGCCGTTGAGTGGGACGACGTCGCCGGCATCGACGAGACCAAGGACGAGCTCCGCGAGGTCGTGGAGTTCCTCACGGACCCGAAGCGCTTCAAGAAGCTGGGCGCCAAGGTGCCGAAGGGCATCCTGCTTCACGGACCGCCGGGCACAGGCAAGACCCTGCTTGCCAAGGCGGTCGCCCACGAGTCGGGCGCGACATTCTTCAGCCAATCGGCCTCCTCGTTCATCGAGATGTTCGCGGGACTGGGCGCGGCGCGGATCAGGCGCCTCTTCAAGGAAGCGCGTGAGAACGCGCCGGCGATCGTGTTCATCGACGAGCTCGACGCGGTCGGCGCCACCCGCGGCTCCGACATCTCAGGCGAACGCGACCAGACGCTGAACCAGCTGCTGGTGGAGATGGACGGCTTCGACGCGCGCGATCAGGTGGTCGTGATGGCGGCCTCCAACCTGCTCGAGAAGCTCGACAAGGCGCTGCTGCGACCGGGGCGCTTCGACCGCCAGGTGTTCGTCCCGCCGCCCGACATGCACGGGCGCAAACAGATCCTCGTCGTTCACACGCGCGACAAGCCCCTGGGCCAGGACGTCGACCTGGAGCGCGTCGCCCGTCATGCGGCGGGGCTCACCGGCGCGGACCTCGCGAACCTCGCGAACGAGGCCGCCATCCTCGCCGGACGCCAGCATCGCGACTTCGTCTCGCAGGGGGACTTCGACAACGCGTTCGAGCGCGTCGTCGCGGGCCTCGCGTCGCGCAAGGTCATCACTCCCGGGGAGAAGCGGGTGGTCGCCTGGCACGAGGCCGGGCACGCGCTCGTCTCGGAGCTCCTGCCGAGCGTCGACAAGGTCCAGAAGGTCTCGATCGTGCCGCGCGGCAAGGCGCTCGGCTACACGCTGAACCTGCCGCAGGAAGACCGCTACCTGAAGTCGCGCGACGAGCTCATCGACTACATGAAGGTCCTGCTCGCCGGGCGCGTCTCCGAGCAGATCGCCTTCGGAAGGATCACGACCGGCGCCGCCGACGACCTGCGCCGGGTGACGTTGATCGCCCGCTCGATGGTCTTCGAGTACGCGATGGGCACGCAGATCCACGCTCACCAGCTGCCCGAGGATGACCTGAGCGCCTCCGACGCGACCCGCCAGATCCGCGACGAGGAGGTTCAGGCCATCGCCGAGGAGGCCTATCGGGGCGCGCATCAGCTGCTCGTCGACAACCGCGACCTCCTCGACCAGATCGCGGAGCTGCTCCTCGATCAGGAGGTCATCGAGCGCGAGGAGATCCAGGAGCTCATGTCCAGCCACCCGAGGCGGCGGTTCACACCCAGAAGCGGCGCCGCAGGCGAAACCGCCCAGGACGCTCCCAGGCCCGCGAGCCGGCCCGCCGAGGCGCTTGCCAGCGAGTCCGACGACCCCGACGTGAAGCCACCGGGTGTTCAGGGCCTCTGATTCCGGCGCGGTGCCGGGTCTGACTAGACTCGAGCCCGCGATGCTGGAGTTGATCGACCACGTCGGCATTGCAGTCGACGACCTCGAGGACGCGGTCGCCCTCTACCAGGGGGCGCTTGGAATGCCGCTCGTCCACCGCGAGACGGTCCCCTCGCAGGGCGTCGAGGCCGTGCTCCTCGACATCGGCGACGGCCACATCGAGCTCCTCGCGCCGCTCAGCCCTGACACCCCCGTCGGCAGGTTCGTAGCCCGCAACGGCCCCGGCATCCATCACGTCGCATACCGGGTCGAGGACATCGACGCGGCGCTTCAGCAGCTGATCGACGAGGGCGTGTCGCTGATCGACCAGGAGGCCCGCATCGGTATCCAGGGCAGCCGCGTCGCGTTCGTCCACCCGCGCTCCACCGGGCGCGTCCTCACCGAGCTCGTCGAGCCGGCGGAGGGCCACTGATGACGAGCGGCTCCCGGGTCGAGATCGGCCTGGGGATCGGCCAGGTCGTGAGCGCGCGCATGGACGAAGGCGCGCTGAAGAGCCTTCGCAAGGCCGTCGAGGGCGGCGATGGCTGGCACGAGGTCAGGACCGACGACGGCTCGCTCGTCATCAACCTGAAGACGGTCGTCTTCATCCGCATCCCGGACCAGCAGCAGTCCATCGGCTTCACGCAGGGCTGAGGGCAGCGCTCGTCCGCGGGCGAGCACTCGCCACGCCTGCCGCCTCAGGCAGCGAGGGCGGCGCAGCCCGGGCCGATCAGGCATCCCCCGCACATTGGCGGGCACCCTCCTGACTTTGGGGCCGCTATTCGGCCCCAAGCTCAGACGCGACTGACTTTGACCGCGCATAGCGCGGTAAAGCTCGGTCGCGTCGCAACGAGAGTGTGCCGGCGACCCCAGCTACGCACCAAGCGAGCGCCCATGAACCGTCGCGGGCTATGAGACCGCGTCGAGGAGCGCCGGCCACAGGCTCTCCTCGGCCGCCAGGACCAGCGCTGCGCCGGCGGCGATCCCCTCCCACTCCACGTCAACGGCCTCGTCGCTCTCGCTCGCTGCCCTGAGCGCGGCTGCCAGCTCGGACCAGCGGCCGGCGGCGTCCGCCGCCAGCGCTGCCTCGGCGTTGAGCCCTGCCTCGAGCAGGAAGCGCGAGTACATGGAGCGAAAGTTGCCGCCGCCGGTGCCGCGGCGCTCGATCACCTGGTAGTTGAAGCGGGCGCACCACTGCCAGTCGGCCAGCGTTCCCGGCCAGTCCCCCACCTCTGCGGCGAAGCGGCGCAGGCCCGGCAGGCCCTCGTACTCGCCGAAGGGGGGCTCGATCATCCGCGTTGCGCACTGCGAGACGGCTGACTGGATCGCCGCGCGGGGCTCGAACGAGCGCGCATCGCCCTCGACGGTGAACATGTGGCCGGCGAGCGGGAAGACCGGGTGTGAGGCGTGCCGCGCGGTGGCGAGGTTCTCGAGCCGGGTGGTCTGCAGATCCTCGAACGCCGTGTCCGAGAGGTAGGCGACGTCCTCGTCGAAGCCGGCCAGGACGACGGCGTGCCCGGGGAAGTGAGCCGACTGCCCGTAGTGGTCGAGGTGGTACAGGTCGCTGAGCAGAAGCGCCGGCCTGCCGTCCGCGACGGTCGCGCGCGCCGCCTCCCAGCTCTCGTCCGGGCCGTCGAACGTCCGCAGCACAATGGGCGCCCCCGTCAGCGCGATGAAGTCCTCTTCGAGCCGTGAGGTGCGGCCGTTCGTGAACCGCGACGGCGAGCCGTCCTCGACCGGCAGGTGGTAGAAGCACGCGCCCGCGCCCAGGCCGAACGCCATCTCCTCCGAGAGCTCGGCGCCGTGGAAGGCAAGCAGGTTGCGAAGCGCGGTCGAGCCGCAGTGGTTTCCCGGCACGTGCCGGTAGCCCGGGACCATCGTCGCGCCGCTCACGCGCGGGACTCTACGAAGCGCCGAGCTTCGGGTGCGCGGTGCGCGCCGCGGACGGCCCGCGTGCCTATCCTCCGCCGGCGTGGGAGTCTCGCTCGACAGGAAGGTCCTCGTGGCCATGCGAACCAGGGGCCACACCCCGGCCGCGGAGCGCGCGGCGAAGATCGTCGCCGGCGCCGGCGAATGGGGCGCGGTCTGGGTGGTCATCGGGGCTGCGGGCGCAGCCGCCGACCCGCGGCGCCGCCAGCGGTGGCTGCGAGGCGCGGCGGTCGCTCCGGCGGCGGTCCTCCTCAACTACGCCGTGAAGCTGGCCGTGCGTCGTCCGCGGCCGAAGCTGCGCGGCCTTCCGCCGCTCGCCGGAGCCCCGAGCCGGTTGTCGTTCCCCTCTGCACATGCGACATCCTCGTTGGCCGCCGCAACGGCGTTCGGCCGTGTCGAGCCGCGGACGCGAGGCCCGCTGTATGCCCTCGCGGCGACCGTCTGCCTGACGCGCCCGTACCTCGGGATGCACTACCCATCCGACGTCCTCGCGGGTGCCGCGCTCGGTCTGGCGATCGGCGGCCTGGTGCCAAAGGTCGGCGAGCGATCGCTCGAGGAGCGCCTCATCGACCTGGTCGCCACCCGCGAGGACGGCGAATGAAGGTCGGCATCGTCGGCCTGCCGAACGCCGGCAAGTCGACCCTGTTCAACGCCCTGACCCAGGCAGGCGCGGAGACCGGCGACTACCCGTTCACGACGATCGACCCGAACGTCGCCGTGGTCCCGGTGCCGGACGAACGCCTCGAGGCCGTCGCGCGGACGGTCGGCTCCTCGCGGGTCGACCTCGAGACCATCGAGTTCCACGACATCGCCGGGCTGGTTCGCGGAGCATCCGCGGGCGAGGGCCTCGGCAACCGCTTTCTGGGCGCGATCCGCGAGACGGACGCCATCTGCCATGTCGTTCGCGCCCACGCGGCCGGCGGCGTGCCTCACCCGGAGGGCCGCCTCGACCCGGCGGCTGACATCGACCTGATCGAGACCGAGCTCCTCGCCGCAGACCTCGAGCAGGCCGAGCGGCGCCTCGAGCGGATGACCAAGCAGGCGCGTTCCCAGGAGCGCGCGGCGGTGGCGGAGCGTGACTGGCTCGAATCGGTCGTGGAGGCCCTCGGCCGCGGCATTCCCGTCCGCGACGTGCCCGTGCCGCAAGCGGCCGAGGCGGGGCCGAGGCACCTCAGCGCGCTCACGTCGAAGCCGGTCCTCTACGTGGCGAACGTGGACGAAGGGTCGAACGAGGTGCCCGAGGCCGTCGCCGCGATCGCAGCTCGCCGCGGCGACGTCGCGGTGGCGATCAGCGCACGCATCGAGTCGGAGCTCGCCGAGATCGAGGACGCGGGGGAGGCGGAGGAGCTGCGGAGCGGCCTGGGGGTCCCCGAGTCCGGGCTGGCCCGCGTGATCCGCGCGGCCTTCGAGCTCCTCGGGCTGGTCAGCTTCTTCACCGCCGGCGAGGACAAGGAGGCCGTCGCCCACGCCCTCACCAAGGGGTCGAGCGTCTGGGAGGCCGCGGGGAAGGTCCATTCGGACATCCAGGCCCGTTTCGTCCGCGCCGAGGTGATCTCGTGGAGCGACCTGGTCGAGTCGGGCGGCTACGCCCAGGGCCGCGAGCGCGGCGTCCTGCGCACGGAGGGCCGCGACTACGTGATCGCGGACGGCGACGTCATCACGGTGCGCTTCTGATCGTCGCTGCCGGCGAGGGGGCCCGGATCGCTGTAGGTTCCGCTGCGTGAGGACTGCGGCGCGGTTCGAGGGGGTGGGCATCGATGCCGGCCACTACGAGAGCTTCTACATCAAGGCCACCGAACCCGGCGGCGGCCGCTCGGTCTGGCTTCGCTACACGGTCCACAAGCGGCCGTCCGACGCGCCGACCGCCTCGCTCTGGCTGACGCTGTTCGACACGAAGGCGAGCGGGCCGCGAGCCACGAAGGCGACGTTCGGGGCCGCCGAGCTCGGGGCGCCGGAGGGCACGTACATCAAGATCGACGGCGCGGAGCTCGTCCCGGGAAGCGCGAGCGGATCGATCTCGGGAGACGGCCCCGAGGCGAGCTGGGACCTGCGCTTCACCGACGGGCGCGAAACGCTCTACCACCTCCCGTACGAGCGTCTTTACACCAGCGCCCTGCCGCGCACCAAGCTGCTCAGCCCGTACCCGGCGAGCCATTTCGACGGCGAGCTCGTGATCGGCGGCGAGCGGGTGCTCCTCGCGGGGTGGCCCGGCATGGTTGGCCACAACTGGGGGTCCGAGCACGCCGAGCGGTGGATCTGGCTGCAGGCGTCGGACCTCGGCGGCCGCACCGGGGACTACATCGACGCCGCGATCGGCCGCGTGAAGATCGGCCGCTGGACGACCCCGTGGGTGGCCAACGGCCAGATCGTGCTCGACGGCGAGCCGCTCCGCCTCGGCGGCTTGACGAGCGCCTACGGCACCGAGGTCGATGAGGGACCGGCGGCATGCGAGCTGCTCCTGCCCGGGCGAAACGTCCGCGTCAAGGCCTCCGTGAAGGCCGACCCCAAGGACGTGGTGGCGTGGGTGTATGCAGACCCGAAGGGCCCCGAGCACAACACCCTGAACTGCTCGATCTCCGATCTCCGGCTCGATGTCGAGCGGCCTGGCCACAAGACCGCGACCGTGGAGGTCTCCAAGGCGGCCGCCTACGAGCTCGGCTCGCGCGACACGGACCACGGCATCGCCCTGCAGCCCTTCGCGGACGGCTAGGCCGCGCCTACGGGACAGCGGGCATGTCGCCCGGTCGCGGCTGAACCGCGGGGCCGGTCTGGACAAGCGCTCGCAGCTCGCTCGTGATCGCGGGCACCTTGCCGCCGGGCCCGACTCCCCCACTGCCGCCGCCTGGCCCGCCGTGGTGCCGGCCGTGGTGGTGATGGTGGTGTCTGCCCCCGCCGGAGCCGCCGCCCGCCGGCACCCCGGTCTCGTGCTTACCGAAGTTGAGCCAGCTGTCCATCAGGTTGAGGCGCGCCTTGAGCGTCGGGCCGGTCACCTTGGTGCTGCCTCCGGAGCCCACAACCTTTGCGTAGACGATCCGTGGCGAGGCGCCGCGGCGCAGGACGTGGATCTTCTTCAGGCGGCCGGAGAAGAGACCGCTCAGCTGAGACGCGATGGTCGACCGGGTGAGCGGCACCTTCCACTTGTGCACGGGCGAGATGCCGTCGTAGCGATCCTTCACGCCCTTCAGGTAAGGCACGGGCGAGCTGCCGACGAACGAGTCCTCGATGTTCTCCGTGTGCCCGCCCGAGGTGGAGAAGAAGTAGGTCGTGG
>JAWVFM010000321.1:0-4800 GCA_033856015.1 Solirubrobacterales bacterium | reverse complement strand
GTCCCAATCCACGCCGATCTCGTCACCGACTCGCTTGGCTTCTTCAGATGTGGTGGGTTGCGTCTTGCTCACACGACAGCCAGCCTACCGAGTCGCTTCTGCCCGAATGCCCATCGAGCTCACGCGAGATACTGCGCTGGCGATGTCGCAGCAGAACCTTGAAGATTTCGTCCGGCGCGCATACGCCAGGTTCAACGGAGCCGAACGAGAACCCCCTGACGTGGAAGAACTCGCCTCGCTGGATTTCTGGCATCCCGACGGTGTCTACGTGAACGACGCCAACGATCCCGACCCCGGCATTCACGAGGGCATTGACGCGGTAAGACAACAGATAGGGCGATGGATTGAGGCCTATCCTGACCTTCAGGTGGAGCCGGTTGAGATTCAGACGAATGGCGATCTGGCTTTCGTCTGGGTCCGCTTCTCGGGCCACGGTGCGGGTAGCGGGGTCCCAATCGACATGGAGCTGGCGCAGGTCCTCACCGTCAAGGGCGGCAAGACCCGTCGCCTCGCGGAGTACTCGGAGCGCGCCGATGGCCTCGAAGCCGCGCGGCTATCGGACTAGGCTAACCAGCTGCGCCCGTGATTACCGAGCTCAGCGGGGTCCAGCGGTGGGCGGGCCGAGATCACCGCTGAGCCAGTCTGTCCCGGACCACGCGGTACGGGGGCGCGGCTCGAGCTCTCCGTCAAGCTCAAGGTCAACGCGCTCGTTGAAGAAGCACACACGTCCGGCGATTCGCCCGACGTCGTCGAGCGGGTCGTCGTACTGCCAGGCCAGGGCTGGCTCCATGCGATCCCCGACCCGGACGTCCCAGTAGCCGGCGTAGCCCTTGTAGGCGCAGCCGGTCCGAAAGCCCTCCCGGCGGACCAGCTCGGCAACCACGTCGTCCCTGGGCAGATACCAGCGAGTGGGGAGCGAGGACTCGAAGAGAGCAAGCGCCTCGATCGAGTCGGCCAGCGTCACGCCGTCGAGCGAAACGACGACTCGTCGCGAGCTGGAGCGGATGTCGATCCGGTGGTACGGATCGCGGGGATGGACGATCGCCTCCTCGTCCTCCTCGAGCCAACGATCGATCGCGTCGAATCGGACGCCAACCAGCCCATGGGCCAGTCCCTCCTCGTGGACCCACGCGTCACCTTCGCGCAGGAGCTCCATCTTCACGTCCTCGGGGGGAAAGCACCAGACCGGAAGTGTCCCGGACGCATGAAGCAGCTTGACCCTGCGGCTGTCGATTGCCGCCTCGCCGTTGACGATGCCGCGAACCCGGCGCGGCGATTCCTCCAGATATTCGACATCGTCGGGCACCGAGAAGTTGAACCGCCCCGCGGGATGGTGCCCGAACGGCCCGTCTCCGACGGTCAACGTCATCGATCGATTCTAGGCTGAGGCGCCCATACGGCCCGGCTCAGCGTGACTTGAGCTCGGCGCCGACGAAGTTCGACCCTTTGGTCGTCTCCCCCGCGACAACGATGCGACCCCCGGCGCTCAGAGCGAGCTCGCCGCCGGATTCGGTCCCGCCGAAGTCGAGTGTCTTCTTCCCGCGACTACCGAACGCGTGATCCGGCGAGCCGTTCGCCTGCAGGCGCGCGACTGCGAGGTCATCGGTCGCGAAGCCCCCGACGTCGATCCGCCCATCCTTCTCGACCGCGACGCCGTGGCCCTCGGCGCCTCCGGGGAAGCCCACCAGCTGGCGTCCATCGCCGCCGAACGAGTGATCCAGGCGGCCGTTCGCAAGCAACCGTGCCACTCCGATCTCGTTCACGCTGTCGCCGGCTACACCGGCATAACCCTCGAGAACCGCGTCCCCGTTTTTCTGAAGCGCCAGCGCGAATGCGCCGCTGCTCGCGTCTCCGTGCTTTCGAAAGCGCACCGTAACGCGGCCCTTCGAACCGAAATGGCGGTCGATGGCGCCGTCGGGAAGCAGCCGCGTGGCGATCATCTGGCTGCCGTTGCTGCCGCCCTGCCCTGCGATCACGATCTTCCCGTGAGGCGTGACGGCGACAGCCCTCGCATAGTCCACGCCACCGAAGCTCAGCGTGGTCACCCCGTCGTCGCTGAACGTGTCGTCGAGCGTGCCGTCGGGGTTCAGGCGGGCGATCCCGAGGTCAGTGTGCTCAACGCCCTGCTCCGGCCCGCTGGCCTTGCCGACCACCACGATCTTTCCATCCTTCTGGACGGTGAGGTCGAACGCGTACGAGCCACCGATCCCCACGTTGAAGCTTGCGATTCCGCCGGTCCCGAACGAGTCGTCGAGGTTCCCATCCTTGGTCAGGCGGATCACCGTCATCTGCCGCGTCGATCCGCCGGCGCCCGCGACCAGGACCTTACCGTCGGGCTGTACCGCGACCGCCTCGGGCTGGGCCTTCGGACCAACCTGTACGACCGCTCGCCCGTCTCCGGAGAAGGAGTTGTCCAGGGATCCCGTGGCATCCAAGGCGGCGACGGCGTATCCCTCGCCTTGGTCGGCCGGGTTAGGGACGTTGGAGGTCTCGCCGGCGAGGATGACGTCGCCGTCAGGGGCCACCGCGACGTCGGCGCCGAAGCCGTCGCTGCCGCCGAAGTCGACCGCGACCTTGCCGTGCTTGCCGAAGGAGCCGTCGAGTGCCCCGGGGCGCGCGAGGGCGCCGGCGCACCAGGCCACCAGCGCGCACGCCGCCACCGCACCCGCGATGGCCAGTCGCCCAAGCCTCGTATCGCCCCGCGTCACCCCTGCACCTGCGCCGGAAATCCTACGCGCTGCGGCGTCACGACGACTTCCCCCACCTGGCGCTAGTCAGCCCACCAGTCGCGCCGGCCCTCGACGTCTTCGCGCGGAGACTCGCCGAGATTGGGAGCGCCGATGACGAGGATCTCAAGGCCGTCCGGCCCGGCCTCGTAGCCTCGCCACGTACCGGGCGGGACGCGCACCGCGTCCCACTCCTTGAGCTCGACGATCTCGTCGTCGAGCTTCATCCGCCCGCTCCCGCGCACGACCACGTACACCTCCTCCTGCTTTAAGTGCGTGTGGCCGTAGGGAAAGCGATAGCCGGGCGGGACGCGCTGGTAGCTCAGGCCGGACTCCGCGAGCTCGAGCGCCTTGGTGCCCAAGCGGAACTCCAGGTCCGGCGCGCCGTCGAAATTGGACCCGACATCCTCCAGGTCGTCCCTGAGGTTCCTGAGGGTGAACGGCACGGTCGCAATCCTATGGTGCCCTGCCTGGGGTCACCGATCTGCTCAGAGCGCGCGCTCGCCGCGCGTCAATGCAGAGGATTTCTCTCGAACGAGCCGGAGTCACAGCCGCTTACCGGCCGCAGCTCGCCACGCTGGTCGCGCTTGGGGCAGTCGTTTGCGAAGCCGAGCGCGGCGCTGCTGGCCTTTAGCTTGACCGTCTTGGTCGGGCCGCCGTAGTTGTCGAGCGGAAGGATCTCGGCGTCGCCGACAGTCAGGTTCGGGCCCGGCGTGAGGGTGTCGCACCCACCACCTGCAGTCGTGACGTTCCCCGTGCCCGAGAAGGTCCCGTCGCACTGGGTGCCGGAACCGCTCGTGCCGACGGTGTTGCCGTCCACGATCGAGTCGTCGATGTTGAAGACGGCGCCACTGTGCTGCTCGATCCCGCCGCCTGCGCCCCCGCCTGAGTTGTCGTCGTCTGCCATGTTGTCGGCGACGGTGGAGTTGTCGAGCCCGACGATCGCCCCGTTGTCGGCCATGATCCCGCCGGCCTCGGCGCTCGTGTGATTGCCGGCGACGGTGGAGTTGAGGAGGTCGACCTTCGGCACGGTCGTTCCCCAGAACGTGGAGCCGTCCGCCAGGATCCCGCCGCCCTTGCCGGCCGCGTTGCCCGAGATCGTTGAGGCGTGGATCGCGACGTCCGTCTCGGTAGGCGCTGCCACGACATGGATGCCGCCCCCCTCGCTGGCGGTGTTGCCGGCGAGCGTCGAGTTCTTGACCGTCACCTTTTCGCGGTAGGCGAAGATCCCGCCGCCGAACTGCGCAACGTTGCCGCGCACGACGACGTTCGTCAGGGCAAGCTTCGAGCCCGTCTCGCCGGCGGCAAAGATCCCGCCACCCTCGCTGTCGTGCGGGACGCCTGTCGCCCCCGCGTCGCCTCCGGTTACCGTGAGGTCGCGGAGGCTCACTGCCCCGACGGCGCTGATGCCGGAGCCGATCGCGATCACCCGATCGACTCCATTGCCGTCGATTCTCGTCACTCCTGCGCCCTGGCCGCGGATCGTGACGGGCGTGAAGACGGAGAACTCGCCCGACTGGAAGGGCGTCCCTCCAGGCGGGATCTGCAGCTTGTAGGTTCCCTTCCCGAGGATCACCTTGTCGTGCTTGCTCAGGGTTGAGTTCGCGGCGATCAGCGCCTCACGAAACGAGCAGTCGTTGGGCTTGCACTTGCCCGGCTTGGGGTCGTCGTGGCGGGTGGGCTTGAAGACGTCGGCGCGGGCTCCGGCCGGTGCGAGCGCCAGCACCAGCATGGACACCGTCAGCGCGCTTCCCCAAGCCGACCTCACGGCCGAAGCCTATGTCATCTGAAGACAGGCGGATCGGCGCTCGACGAGCCCCTGATTGTCTCGATCGATCTCAGCGAGATCGCGTTCGCCTAACGTAGACCGGGTGATCGACCCGCCCTCCAACACGCTGCCCGCGGTTACGGACAGCGATCACGTCACCGGCTCCGATGCGCCCGCGCTGACCCTGGTCGAGTACGGAGACTTCGGCTGTCGGTTCTGTTTCGCCGCCGACCGGCCGGTGAGGTCCCTCCTCGATCGCTTTGACGGCCTCCGCCTCGTCTGGAGACACTTTCCAGACGCAGAGCT
>JAWVFM010000320.1:0-3941 GCA_033856015.1 Solirubrobacterales bacterium | reverse complement strand
GACTCCGACATCGCCGAGAAGATCGGCGAGGCGGGCGACGCGATCGGCCGCGGCGAGCACGACGAGCAGTTCCCGGTGGACGTCTTCCAGACCGGCTCGGGGACCTCCTCGAACATGAACGCGAACGAGGTCATCGCCAACATCGCCGGCGACCCGGTTCACCGCAACGACCACGTGAACATGGGCCAGTCCTCCAACGACGTTTTTCCCTCCGCCGTGCACCTCGCCGCGCTCGGCGAGGTGACGAGCGAGCTGCTGCCGGCACTCGACGCCCTGTCGGAATCGCTTGCCGGCAAGGCGCTGGAGTTCGCCGAGATCGTGAAGTCGGGCCGCACGCACCTCATGGACGCCGTCCCCGTGACGCTCGGCCAGGAGTTCGGCGGCTACGCGGCGCAGGTCCGGCTCGGCGCCGATCGCGTGCGTGCCACGCTCGGCCGCGTCGGCCAGATCCCGCTCGGCGGCACCGCCACGGGCACCGGGCTCAACACGCACCCCGAGTTCGCAGAGCGGGTGCGACGCCATCTCGTCGAGGACACCGGCCTGACGATCACCGCTCCCGACGACCCGTTCGAGGCGCAGGGCAATCGCGATGCCCTCGTCGAGCTCTCCGGGGCCCTGAAGGTGGTCGCCGTGTCGCTCAACAAGATCGCCAACGACCTGGCGCTGATGGGCTCGGGCCCGCGCGCCGGACTCGCCGAGCTCCGGCTGCCCGAGCTCCAGAAGGGCTCGTCGATCATGCCCGGCAAGGTCAACCCGGTGATGCCGGAGGTGACGATCCAGGTTGCCTGCCAGGTGGTCGGCAACGACGCCGCGATCACGATGGCCGGCTCTCAGGGCCAGTTCGAGCTGAACGTCCGCGTCCCGCTGATCGCCCGCAACCTGCTCGACTCGATCAAGCTCCTGGCGGCCGCCTCGCGCCTGCTGAAGGACAAGTGCATCGACGGTCTGGAGGCGAACGAGGAGATGAACGAGCGCCACGCGGAGGCGACGCTCGCTGCCGCGACCGCGCTCAACCCGTACATCGGCTACGACCGCGGCGCCGAGATCGTCAAGGAGGCGGCGGCGTCGGGTCGCACGCTGCGCGAGGTCGCCCTGGAGATGGGAGTCGACGAGGAGACGCTGGCGAAGGCGCTCGACTACCACGGCATGGCGCATCCCAACGGCTGACGCGGCGCGGAGGCATTCTCAACAAACTCTTATCGGTCTCTTAGCGCGAATTTGAGCTGAGGGAAGAGCATTGGGGCATGAACCCCGATCTCGAGACACGCCGCCGGCTCGCCGCTGCGCGACTCGCTTCGGCGCGAGAGCGCGTGCGGGTCATCCGCCGCCGCGTGGCCATCGGGACCGCGTCGGTGTTCACCGCCGCGTGGGTCGGCGTCTTCGGTCAGCTCATCTCGGGTCAGGACCCGGCGCTCGGCGACGGCACGAAGAGCACCACGGCGCGCGTCTCGACCACCGCGCACAGCACGAGCGCCGCGCGCGCAACCGCGAGCGCTGCCTCGACCACCGCGAGCCGGACCTCGGCGCCGACGGCCCAGCAGACCGTCGCCGCGACCCCGCTGACGACGAGGTCGTCGTGACCACGGAGAGCCATCCCCGCGCCGAGCCCGAGGCTCATACCGAGTTCGACTGCTTCGGAGACCGCGTGGCCGTCTACGCCGGGGACCTCGACTGGCGTGGCGAATCGCCCAGCGACGCCGTCGAGCGCTCTCGTCAGTCGCTGCTCGCGATGCACGCGACGCTCTCGCGCTTCGAGCCGGAGAGCGAGCTCTCCCGGTTGAACGCGGACCCGCGCGAGACGGTACCGGCGGGCACCCTGCTGCTCACCGTGGCGGCCGCGGTCGCCGAGGCGGCTGAGTTGAGCCATGGGCTCGTGGATGCGACCAGGCTCGACGACCTCGAGCGAGCGGGTTACGCGTTCACTCGCCGCGGCCGCGAGCCGATCCCGTTGCGCGCCGCTCTGCGGGCCGCCCCTCTCGAGCGCCGCCCGGCGCAACCATCGGCCCGCGAAGGGTGGAGGCAGATCTCGATTGACGTGCGCGAGGGAACGATCTCTCGGCCCCCGGGCCTGCGGATCGACCCTGGTGGCCTGGCGAAGGGGCTGGCGGCGGATCTCGTCGTGGCCGGGTTGGAGGCCCACGACACCTACGCGACCGACGCAGCCGGCGACCTGCGCTTCGGCGGTCGGCTGGGCGCGCTGCGGGAGATCTCGGTCGCCGACCCGTTCACCGCCGAGGCGATCGGTCGTTTTCGCCTGCGCTCCGGCGGCGTTGCGACCAGCGGGATCGGGCGGCGAAGCTGGTGGACCCCGGCCGGCTCGCCGGCGCATCACCTGATTGATCCCTCGAGCGGCGCTCCTGCGTTCACGGGGATCGTGCAGGTCACGGCCCTCGCACCGACCGCGTTCGAGGCGGAGGTCCGGGCGAAGGCGGCGGTCCTGGCGGGCTCCGCCGGCGCCGGTGACTTCCTTCCACATGGTGGCCTGATCGTGTTCGACGACGGGTCGCACCAGCGCCTCGAGCCGTCGTGATGACCGCCGCCGTCGACCCCGGCTCCCACCTCTTCTGGATCACGAGCCGGGCCGCCGGCATCTGCGCGCTCGTCGCGTCCAGCCTGGCGCTCGGAGCGGGGCTTCTCCAGAGCGGGGTCGTGCGCATCGAGCGCCGCGGACCGGAGCTCAGGGCCCTTCACGAGGCGCTTTCGCTGGCCACGCTGGCGGCTCTGGCAATCCACGGGCTGTCGCTGCTCGGCGACGGCTTCCTCAATGCCGGCGTGGCCGACATCGCGGTGCCGTTCGCGTCCGCGTACCGGACGCTCTGGACCGGGATCGGGATCGTCGCCGCGTACGGGCTCGCCGTGCTCGGCCTCTCCTACTACGCGCGCAGCAGAATCGGGCCGGCGCGCTGGCGCTCCATCCACCGCCTCACCGCTCTCTTCTGGGTCGGCGGAATCGTCCACTCCCTCGGCGCCGGGACCGACGCGGGCACCTGGTGGTTTCTCGCGCTCCTCGCGCTCTCAGCCGGGCCCGCGGCGCTTCTGTTGCTCTACCGGTTGGTGCCGCGCGGACGGCCGGCGCCGGTCGGCGTAACGCCGGGTCGCCTAACCTGACTGAAGGGCATGAGCGAGACGACTTACGAGAAGGCAACGTTCGGCGCAGGCTGCTTCTGGCAGGTGGAGGAGGCGTTCCGGGAGCTCCCGGGCGTCGTTGACACCGCCGTCGGATACGAGGGCGGTCACGTCGATAACCCGACCTACGAGCAGGTCTGCACCGGCAAGACGGGGCACACGGAGGTCTGCGAGGTCACCTTCGATCCCGAGCGCACCAGCTTCGACGAGCTCGCGGCGAAGTACTTCGTGACCCACGACCCGACGCAGATGAACCGCCAGGGCCCCGACGTCGGCTTCCAGTACCGCTCGGTCGTGTTCTCACACTCCGACGCGCAGACCGAGTCCGCCCGCCGGGCGATTGAGCAGGCGCAGACGCACTACAAGGACCCGGTCGTGACCACGATCGAGCCCGCGTCCACGTTCTGGCGTGCCGAGGAGTACCACCAGTGCTACCTGCAGAAGCGCTCCGAGCGCGGCGGCGGGTTGTTCTCCACGCTCCTCGGTCGCTGACCACCCCCACTTCTCGCCGACCAACCTCGCCGAGTGGAGAGAAACGCCAGCCTGGACGTCGTTTTTCTCCACTCGGCGGGGATAAACTGCGCCGGCAATGGTGGGCCTGGGCGAGCGACTGGGAGCAGCGGCTGTCGAACGCAAAACGCGCCCGCGTACGGCGCTTGCGGTCTGGTCCTCGGCTGCGCTCGTGCTGCTCGCGTTCGCGTCGATGCCGACATCGGCCGCGGCCTCCACCCGTACGTTCAAGCTGATCTTCGAGGGCGGGCAGCAGGCCGACTACACGGCCGCGGACTCGACGCCCTTCGACATCCAGCGCGCCG
>JAWVFM010000319.1:0-8597 GCA_033856015.1 Solirubrobacterales bacterium | reverse complement strand
CGGACGTACCTGGGCCAGCGGGCCCGGCTCGACTAGCCCGGAGCGAAGCGCAAGGCGCATCAGCACGTTGTCGGCGCACACCTCCCACGAACCAGGGTCGGAGACCGCGAACCAACCTCGCCGCGCGCAGATCTTCGCGAAGAGGAAGCCCTTCTTGGCCAGGGGATCGGCATATGCCTCGAACGCGGCAAGCCGCTCGATCAGGCCCTCCGCCCCACCGAGCCGTCCCGAGGCCGCGCCGAGCAGCGCCGCTGCCGTCCCGTCGTACGCGGCGAGCAGGCCCGTGGCGAGATCACGCCAGAGCGCCGCGCGCCGCTCGGGGTCGCCCACGGCGTCCCCGTCCACCGCGAAGACCGCCGCGACGTCGGCGGCCGACACGTCGCGCAGCGTTTCGGCGCGCAGAAGCTCCGGCCGCGCCCGTGCCCTCGCCAGCGCCGCCTCCCACATCAGCTCGCTCCCCGCGAACGGGCCGCGACCGTCGACCGTGTGCGGGCCGGCGTAGCCGGTGCGGTGGTCGACCGCGCAGAGGAAGAGAGCTGCGTCCGGGTCGGTGACGTGCGCGAAGTCGGGCGGCTCGTAGCCGGTCGCGAGGCGCCGAACCCGGTCGGCAGCGCGCTCCAGGGCCGCGGCGCTCAAGCGCTCGGGCGGCTTACCACCAGACCGTGGAGTCGATGTCCTCGAGCTCCTCCACGGGCTTCGTGTAGACGCCCGAGGAGAGGTACTTCCAGCCGTAGTCGGGGACGACGAAGACGACGTTGCCGGAGTCCAGCTCGCCCGCGATGCGCACGGCAATCGCAGCGATCGCGCCGCTGGAGACGCCCGCGAAGAGGCCCTGCTCGCGCAGCAGGCGCTGGGTCCAGACGATCGCGTCTCGGTTCGAGACCATGATCTTCCGATCCAGCACGGAGAGGTCGATGATCGGCGGGATGAAGCCGTCGTCGAGTGAACGCAGGCCCTGGACCAGCTCGCCCTGCATGGGCTCGGCGGCCACGATCTTCGTCTTGGCGTCGGCCTCCTTGAGGCGCCGGCCGACGCCCATGAGGGTCCCGCCGGTGCCGAGTCCGGCGACGAACGCCGCCACGCTGACGAGCTCGTCGAGGATCTCGACGGCGGTGCCGTCGTAGTGGGCGCGGGGGTTCGCCTCGTTGCCGTACTGGTAGGGCATGAAGTACGAGGAGTCGGCCTCAGCCATCTCCAAGGCCAGCTCCACCGATCCGTTCGAGCCCTTGGCACCCTCCGAGTAGACGATCTCGGCGCCGTACATCTCGAGGAGCTGCGTGCGCTCGGCGGTGACGTTGTCGGGCATGACGACCTTCAGCGGATAGCCGCGGACCTGGCAGATCATCCCCAGCGAGATGCCGGTGTTGCCGGAGGTCGGCTCGAGGATCGTGTGCCCCGGCTGGATCGCCCCGTCCGCCTCGGCCGCCTCGACCATCGCCTTGGCCACGCGGTCCTTGACGGAGCCGGTGGGGTTCGTGCCCTCGAGCTTCGCGAATATCCGGACGCCCTGGCTCGGGGACAGACCCGGCAACTCGACGAGCGGGGTGTTGCCCACAGCCTCGATCAAGTTGCCGTACCGCCCGCCGCACGGACGGTTGAGAGTCGGCTCGAGCATGTGCTATCGAAAGTATAGTGCCGCGCCCTCGCCCAACTCGACGGCCTGTTGCGCGTGTGAGAGGATCGCGCCGTGGCGAGAGAAATGCAGGCGCCAAGCCCGAGTCAAGCCGTGCCCAACGACAGCCGGACGGCGATCCTCGCGGCCGCCGCGCGGGTCATCGCGGCCCGTGGCGTCCGCGGCATGCGCGTGGAGGAGGTGGCGGCGGAGGCGGGCGTATCCGCCCCGCTTCTCTACTACCACTTCCACAGCCGTTCGGGCCTCGTGAAGGCGGCGCTCGAGGCCGCGAGCGAGCAGGCGCCGTCGACAGCGCTTCGCGGTGGTGTCGTTCCCGCCGGCGCGACCGCCTACGAGGCGGTCGAGGCGGCGCTCCTCGGCGAGCTAGGCGACGACCCGACCGTGCGACACAACGCCGCCGTCTGGGGAGAGGTAAGCGCCTCGGCGGTCTTCGATCCCGAGCTGCGCGAGGACGTCGCACGCGTCACCCGAACCTGGCGAGACGAGGTCGCCGACGGCATTCGCGCCGGCATCGCCGACGGCTCGATCGGACAGGGCGTCGACGCCGGGGAGGCGGCTGAGGTGTTGATCACCCTGGTCGACGGCCTCTGCGCCCGCTGGCTGGCCGGGACGATCGAGCGCGATCGTGCCCGGGAGCTCCTGGCGGCCGAGCTTCGCGCGCGGCTGCGCGCCTAGATCCATCCAGTCCGCCCGGCGGCGGCGCGCGGCGAGCTATGCTCAGCCGGCTTCGGGCCCGCAATTCCGGCCCGCGAACGACAGAAGGAGTCAGGACAGAGGATGCGACGCACTCGTCTTTGGATCGTGGCGGCAGCTTGCGGACTGGTGGCCCTGCTGGCGGCCGGATGCGGAGGCAGCAACAGCACCAGCACCAGCTCGAGCAGCCCGATCACGGTCGGCTCGGACATCCCGTACCCGCCGTTCGAGTTCGGGTCCACTCCTCCCTACAAGGGCTTCGACATCGACCTCGTGAATGCCGTGGCGAAGAAGCTCGGTCGCACCGCGACCTACCAGAACACGTCGTTCGACACGATCTTCCGCGACCTCGCCCAGGGCAAGTTCGACATGGTGGCGTCCTCCACGACGATCACCAAGGAGCGGCTCGGCGAGGTGGACTTCTCGGAGCCCTACTTCGACGCCGACCAGTCGCTGATGGTGAAGAAGGGGTCGAGCATCAAGACCGTCGCCGACGTCTCGGGTGCAACGGTCGGAGCGCAGACGGGCACGACCGGCGCCAAGTACGCGCAGGACAAGACGAATGCCTCGAGCGTGCGCACCTACAGCAAGATCGACGACGCGTTCAACGCCCTCGAGGCCGGCCAGGTCGATGCGGTGATCAACGACTTCCCGGTGTCCGCGTACGCGACGAAGTCGCATACCGATCTCGAGGTCGTTCAGACGCTTCCGACCGGCGAGAAGTACGGCTTCGCGTTCCCGAAGGGCTCACCGCTCGAGAGCGATTTCAACACCGCCCTCACGGGACTGAAGCAGGACGGGACCTACACGAAGATCTTCAAGAAGTGGTTCGGCCAGGACCCGCCGGCCAGCATCCTCAAGGACAACGCGATCCCGAAGGCCAGCGACCCGGGCATTCCCGCGAGCTAGGCCCAGCACAAGTGATCGACTCTTACGAGGGGCGCCCGAGACGGCGCCCCTCGTCGTAATCCCCAATCCAGAGCTCGGACCGGAGGGCAGATGAGCGTCTTCTTCCACCAGTACTTCGACTTCCACATCTGGAGTGACAACTTCAGCTTCATCCTGAGGGGGTTCGGCCAAACGCTCGAGCTCTCGGCCCTGAGCGGCGCCCTTGCGCTCATCTGGGGCCTGATCCTCGCTCTCCTGCGCCAGCTTCCCGGGCGAGCGGCAGCGCCCGTGCGCTGGGTCACGATCGCCTACATCGACGCCTTCCGCGGCGTGCCTCTCTTGCTGACGCTCCTCCTGATCTCGGGAAGCCTGCCGTTCATCTTCACGGGCAGCCTGCGGTTCATCGGACTGCCCGAGTGGTTCGGCAAGTCGGATCCGTTCTGGTACGGCGCCTTCGCGATCACCCTGACCTACGGCGCCTACATGGCCGAGGTCTACCGCGCGGGGATCGAGGCGGTGCCCCGCGGCCAGATGGAGGCGGCGCGCTCTCTGGGGATGAGCCACCGCCAGTCGATGCGCCGGGTGATCGTCCCGCAGGCGATCCGCAAGGTCATCCCGCCGCTCCTCAACGACTTCATCGCGCTGATGAAGGACACCTCGCTGGTCAGCGTGCTGTCGCTCGTCGAGGTCGTGAAGGCGGGCCAGATCGTCCAGGGCAACACGTTCAACTCGTCCGGATACACCCTCGGCGCGCTCTTCTTCCTGATCTTCACGATCCCGCTTGCGCGGTTTGTCGACTGGCTCATCGCACGCGAGCAGAAGCGCACGCAACGCGGCGGTGGGTCCGGCGACGTCCCCTCGGCACTCCAACCGCTCCCGAACACCGGCGCGGCGGCGGTTGGCAGGACATGAGCACCTCGGATGCGGCGAGTCGCGGGCCCGAGGGCCCGATGCTGGAGCTCCGCGACATCCACAAGCGGTTCGGCCAGCTCGAGGTCCTGCGGGGAATCGACATGGAGGTCGCCCGCGGCCAGGTCATCTGCGTCATCGGGCCCTCCGGCTCCGGCAAGTCGACCCTGTTGCGCTGCATAAACCTGCTCGAGCCGCCGAACTCGGGCAGCATCTACCTGGAGGGAACGGAGATCACCGGCAAGAACGCCAGAGAGGGCGTGGACTTCGTGCGCCAGCGGGTGGGGATGGTCTTCCAGCAGTTCAACCTCTTCCCCCACAAGTCCGCCCTCGAGAACGTCTGCCTGGCCCAGGAGACGGTCCTCGAGCGATCCCATAACGAGGCGAGGGAGAAGGGCACGGCGCTCCTCGAGCGGGTTGGCCTCGGCGACAAGCTCGGCGAGTTCCCCGACCGGCTCTCGGGCGGTCAGCAGCAGCGCGTGGCGATCGCCAGGGCCCTGGCCATGGACCCGCACGTCATGCTCTTCGACGAGGTCACGTCGGCGCTCGACCCGGAGCTGATCAAGGAGGTGCTCGACGTGATGCGGGAGCTGGCCTCGGAGGGGATGACGATGGTCGTCGTCACGCACGAGATGGGCTTTGCGCGCGACGTGGGCAGCCGCGTCATGTTCATGGACGGCGGGGTCGTGGTCGAGGAGGGCAAGCCTGCCGACGTGCTCGGCGACCCGCAGGAGGAGCGGACCAAGCAATTCCTGGGCCTCGTCCTCGAGCATTGAGCGCGGCCGTGCCGACCGGGGCGCTCGATGTCGCGATCGTGTCCTTCCGCTGCGAGGGGCTCCTGCGCGACTGCCTGGCATCGCTCCGCGAGCACCCGGGCGCGCGCTCCCTGAACGTGCACGTCGTCGACAACGCGTCCGGCGACGGCACAGCCGAGATGGTCCGCCGGGAGTTCGGTGAGGTCGAGCTGACCGTCCTCGGCCGCAACGCCGGCTTCAGCGCCGCCAACAACATCGCGATCCGCGCCGGCTCGGCGCCGCTGGTGCTCGTCCTGAACCCGGACACCAGGGTGACCGCGGGAGCGCTGGATCGTCTCTGCGACGTCATCGACGCCCGGCCCGAGGTGGGAATCGCCGGCCCGCGCCTGGAGCGCCCGGACGGGAGCTTCGACCACGCGGCGCGTCGCTCATTTCCAACGCCGCTGTCCGCGCTCGGTCACTTCACCGGCATCGGCCGGCGGCGAACGAGCGGAGCCCTGGCGGCGTACCGCGCGCCGGAGGTGGAGTCCGGCCCGGTCGACGCGGTCAACGGGGCCTGCATGCTGATCCGTCGCAGCGCCATCGACGCGGCGGGCGACTTCGACGAGGCCTACTGGATGTACATGGAGGACCTCGACCTCTGTTACAGGTTCGCGGCGGCGGGCTGGGTCACCTGGTACGAGCCCCGAGCCGTGGTGGTCCACGTCAAGGCGGGAACGAGCGGGCCAATTCGAACCCCGCGCCTCGATTACTCGTTTCACTGGGGGATGTACCGGTTCTACCGCGACCACTACGCCCCGCAGCGCAATCCGCTCGTGAACGGGGCGATCTACGCCGGAATAGTGGCCCGGCTGGCCATCAGCGAGGCACGCGGACTGGCCGCCAGGGCGCGCCGAAGCCCCGCCGCCCGCTAACAATTTACGAGCCATGATCGCCTTCGCCGTCGCCGTCACCAAGGACGAGGAGTACGAGACCTTCGCCAAGCCCGGCATCGACCGCGCCGCCGAGCCCGACTCGGCGCGAATCGTCTACGGAAGCGCCGGGTCGCTGTTTCGCAGCTACAACGTCCTCCTGAAGCAGGCTCGCGAGGTCGCGGACCTGGAGGCCCTGGTGCTCCTGCACCAGGACACGGAGCTTCTGGACGAGGACTTCTGCGCGAAGATTCGGCTGGCGCTCAGCGATCCCGACGTCGCGATCGTCGGCTGCGCGGGCGCGATCGACGTGCGCAGCATCGCCTACTGGGAGGGCTCGGTGACCTGGGGGTCGTTCGTGCATCGCTACACCGAGTACGGCGGCGGGGAGATCCCGGCGCTGACCTGGGACCTCACCAAGGCGCCCGAGTACGCGACGACCGGCGAGGTGGACTCGGTCGACGGCTTCGCGATGGCGTTCTCGCCGTGGGCGGTGCGCGAGCTTCAGTTCGACGAGTCGCTGGGGATGATCCACGGCTACGACCTCGACATCTGCCTGCAGGCGCGGGCCGCGGGCAAGAAGGTGGTGACCACGGACTTCAGGGCGGTTCACCACCACTCGCTCGAGCTGATCCGCGACACGGAGAGCTGGATCCAGGCGCACATGCGCATCGCCGAGAAGTGGAACGGGAAGATGTCCGGGGTCGGCTACGTCCCCGGCGAGGACTGGAGGGAGCGCGCCCTGCGGGCCGAGGCCGAGGCCGCCGCCGCCCGCAAGCTGGCCGGCGCGGCGGGACACGTGCGTGACGCAAAGGTCAAGCAGCTCCGCCGCGAGCTGGACTCAGTGGAGGACAGCTGGAGCTGGCGCCTCACCGCGCCGCTGCGGGCGATCGCCGCGCGGATGCGCCGCGGCTCGGCGAACGGCGCGCCTACTTCCCGCCGGGCTCGAGAGCGTCTCTGATCTCTTCTCGCGAGACGACCGGGGCGCCGCGCTGGCGAATCCTCGAGAGCACCTCGGCCGCGCCAAGCGCTCGCGAGTCGAGCAGGCGAGCGAGAAGGCCGCGAAGTCGGGCAGCGTCCTCGCTCGCGGCCTGAAGGTCCTGGGCCCGCGCGAACGCGGCGACGAGGTGCGCTACCCGGTTGCGCTCCATCCGGGCGAGCACCGGGTTGCGATCGAGCGGCGCCAGCGCCGTCGCGACGGCCGCCGACCAGGGCGCGTCCTCGTGCCAGGCGACGCCGAACCCGAAGAACGCGGGCACGACGGCGAGCCGGATTCCCTGGTGCGCGCCGATGAAGTCCTCGATCGCGGTGAGCACGCCGTTTCGCTCGCCGCCCTCCCGAGCGGCCGCGCAGTCGAACGGCAGGCCGGTCCTGGCGACGCCCGGCTCGTCGGGACGCAGCTTCGCGCCGCGCGCGAGTGGCTGGCGAAGCTCGTCCGGGACCCGCTCGGGCGCGTAGTAGCTGTCGCGGCGGGCGTGCGGCCAGCAGACGTCGTGGAAGAGCAGCAGGGGCAGGGCGGCCCCGGGCGCGCGCTCGGCGAGGATCTCGAGCTCGCCGGTCAGCGTGAAGTAGTTGTGGTCGCCGTCGAGGATCACGGCCCCAGGAAGCTCGACCTGGCGCAGGGCCTCGTGGGAGGTCGCCTCGAGGAGCGTCAGCTCGGGGCGAGCCGCGGCGAGCTCCAAGAGCTCCGGCGGCGGCTCGGGGTCCACGGCCGTGACCGTGGCGCCGCGCTCGGCAGCCCAGTCGAGGAGCACGGCCGTGAGGCTGCCGCGAAAGGCGCCGACCTCCACGACGCTTCGCGCCCCGGCCGCGTCGAGGCAGGCGAGCAGGGCTTCCGAGACATTCGCGAGCGAGTACCCGACCTGGTCGGGATCGGCTTGGTGCGGGGTGTCGGTCATGCGGAGGCTCGTCGCGGCGTGCGGATCGAGGACCGCCCGCCCGGCGCGGATCGCAGTGTAGGCATGGCGTGGGTAGGGTCAATGGCCGAGATGACCGGCGGAAATGCCCAGAGCGAGCGCGAGCGGCTCATGCGCGCCCTGCGGGCTCGCCACCCCGGCCTTCGGGAGGCGCTGGCTGCCGATACGCGGATTACGGCGCTCCACCGCGGCGAGCGCCACGAGTTCCGCTCCAGGGCCGACCTCGCCGGCCAGGCGCTGCGGCTGATGTGGGTGAGCGATGCCTTCCTCGCCCTCTGCCTCTACCGCCTCAAGGCGAGGCTGCAGGCGCGAGGAGTCCCGCTCCTCCCACGGCTCGCCCATCGCGCCGCCATGATGCTCGCGCAGGTCTCGATCGGGGACCCTGTGATCGTCCACCCCGGCGTGTACATCGTGCATGGCCAAGTGGTCCTCGACGGGCTGATCGAGGTCCACTCGGGCGCGGTGATCTCGCCGTGGGTCACGGTCGGCCTGCGTGCCGGAAACGTCCAGGGCCCAACGGTCGGCCCAAACGTCAGCATCGGAACCGGGGCCAAGCTGATCGGCCCGATCACGGTCGGCGCCGGCGCCAAGATCGGTGCCAACGCGGTGGTCGTGGACGACGTTGCCGCGGGCAGCACGGTGGTCGGCGCACCCGCGAGGCCCGTCTCGGTCAAGAGCGCAAGCCCAGGCGCGTGAGCGCCAACCGACCACCGGTGGCGCCGGAACCGGCTACGGGCGAGCTCGTCCACCCCCTCGCTCAGTTCTTCGCGCCGATTCGCAAGACCCGGGCGGAGCGCTACGCCTCCTACCGCCCGGGCGCCACGGCGCCGAAGCGTCGCGCGGCGCTGACGATGGTGCACGACGAGCCGGTGTTCCTGCCCATCTGGTTGCG